>USNX01000301.1 GCA_900556205.1 uncultured Collinsella sp. | reverse complement strand
GCATCGAGCACACGCACGGACTTGCCGGCAATCACGCAGCGAGCAGGTGCGGTGTCGGACGAAGCCAGCACGTGGCGCACGCAATCGAGCGCCCCCATCTGCGGATCCAGACGCATCTCCTGCTTAGAAATCTTGGCAGCATGCGTGACGAGCGACTCATCCTGCTCGGTCCAAACAGCCGAGCCATCGGCAAGCGAGGGAAGAGTATCGGCAAGCAGTTTGCCGCCAAGCTCACCAAGCTCCATGGTCAGCGCCTCGGCATGCTTACCGGCAACCGACGTAGACGCCTGGGCACAATAAGCGCCGGTATCAACGCCATGTCCAATACGCATAATAGAAACGCCAGCAACCTCATCACCAGCGAGAATCGCACGCTGAATAGGAGCAGCCCCACGCCAACGAGGCAGCAAGGACGCATGAACATTCACGATACCGAGCGGCGCCATATGCAGCACCTCATCGGGCAAAATGCAGCCATAGGCAGCCACGCAGAAAATATCGGCTTGCGCAGCTTGGAGCGCCTCAACAACCTCGGCCGTCATACGATTAGCCTCAACAACCGACAACCCCAGCTCAAGCGCCTTAGCCTTAACAGGAGACGGCTCCAGCTTCTTACCACGCCCACGAACAGCATCAGGACGAGTAATAACAAGCGCAATCTCGTTCCCAGCCTCAACAAGTGAAGTCAACGAAGGCACAGCAAAATCAGGCGTACCCATAAACACAATACGCATAATTGTTAGTCTCCTCTCAACAATGAGCCGAGACGGCTACAAATAACAGCGGAAAGCCAAGTACCCAGCCTATCCGCAATAACAATTCAACAAGAACAAATATACCCAAAAACAAAGAAAGAGCCGCATAAAAGCAGCCCTCCCAACAAAGCAATTATCAGCGAAGACGCCCCTCCCTGGCCCAACGGCACCCGGGCGAACCGAGCCAGAACAACGCAGTCCCCGGTGCTGAGCGCCCGCATATCGTCCCGCGCGCAGTTTCGCAGCAAAGCGAGAATGTTTGAGCACGGGATGATATGCGGGCGCTCAGCACCGGGGACGGTGAGACCTACTCCGTCTCGCCCGGTCGAGCGCCGCGGGCCAGGGCGTCCTGGTACTCCTTGACGGCCTTGAGCCTCTGCATGGGCTTAAGGCGCTCGAACATGGTGTTGCCGTGCAGATGATCGATCTCGTGCTGCAGGCACACGCAGAACAAATCGCCCGTGGCCTCATAGCGAATCAGGTTGGCGTCCAAGTCGTACGCCTCGACCACGACATGGTCGGGACGCTCGATCTCGCAGCTAACGCCGGGGATGGACAGGCAGCCCTCGCTAAACGGCACCAGATGGTCGCTCTGCTCAACAATGACGGGGTTGATGAGCACGTAGGGGTCGTAGTCGTTCTTGTCGCTGTAGTCGCAGTCGATGGTGACGAGCTGAATGAGCTCGCCGATCTGCGGGGCAGCCAGGCCGCAGCCGCCGTTCTCAAACATCATCTTCTTCATCTTCTCGGCAAGCGCCTCGATTGCCGGGGTGATCTCCTCGATAACGGCGCACTCCTGGCGCAGACGAGGGTCGGGCGACAGTACGATTCCGTTGGCTTCCATGGCCATCCTTTCGGGTTGTTACATCAAATCATAGGCGTCGACATCAACGCTCACGCTCACGCCGCGCACAGAGCCCACCTCTTTGAGGCAGACGTCGATATCATCAGAGACATGGTACCCCACGGGCGACTTCACAAGCAGATGGAAGCGGTAACGGTCCTTGGCTCTCTCGATTACACACGAAGCCGGGCCAAGCACCTGCGGCACGGCACTCCCCGCCCGTAAAAAGTCGGGCGCGGCGGCATGCCAACGGCGCTTAAGAAGCTTTGCAATGCGCCCGATGTAGTCCTGCGCGTCGTCTCGGTTCGCCGACCACACCAAAATGTTGACCAGGCGAACAAACGGCGGGTACAGCGCGTCGCGGCGCTGGTCCAGGTCGTAGTCGGTAAAGATCGAACGGTCGTGCTC
>USNX01000300.1 GCA_900556205.1 uncultured Collinsella sp. | reverse complement strand
TTGCCGATGAGCTCGCCGGTCGTCATCTGCAGTTCCGTCCCATGGGCGCGGCGGATGCCGAGGGCGCGAGCACGCTGGAGGCTGCCTGCTTTGAAGGTGCCGGACACGAGGCGTGGACGCCGGGCATGTTCCTGTCCGAACTGGGCGAGGACGTCGCTGCGCCGCGTAGTTGGTGGGTGGCACACGACGACGGCAAGCTACTGGGCCTTGCCGGCGGTATGGTCGTGGACGGTGATGTGCAGATTCTGGATGTCGCCGTCGACCCGGCACATCGCCGTGAGGGCATTGCCCGCAAGCTGCTGTCGCATGTGAGCTATGATGCCCAGATGCTCGGCTGCACCACGGCTTCGCTCGAGGTCGAGGACGGCAACGAGGGAGCGATCGCGCTTTATAACGCTCTGGGCTTTACCGAGGCAGGACGGCGCCGCGGCTACTATGGTGCCGGCAAGGATGCCATCGTCATGACGGCTCCGCTGCCCCTGGTGCTTCCGGTCGACAATGCTTCGCCCGAGCCGACGGCGGCAGAGCAGCGCGTATGGCCGCTGCCTGCTCCTGGGCGCTCCGAGGGGGAGCGTGCCGAAATTGAGCGCCGCCGCCTAGTGCTCGCTATCGAGAGTTCCTGCGACGAGACGGCCGTGGCGATTATCGATGCGGATGGCAATATGCTGGCCAACCAGGTGTCGACGCAGATTGATTTTCACGCCCGCTTTGGCGGCGTGGTGCCCGAGATCGCCTCGCGCAAACACGTCGAGGTGATTGTGAGTGTCGTGGATGCGGCGCTCGAGGATGCCGCAGCATCGCTTGGTCTTGAGGATGGAGCCATTGCCCCCAGCGAGCTTGCCGCCGTGGGCGTGACACAGGGTCCGGGCCTGGTGGGCGCGCTCGTGGTTGGCGTCGCCTTCGCCAAGGGCTTTGCCTACGCTGCCGGCAAGCCGCTCGTGTGCGTCAACCATCTGGAGGGGCACCTGTTTGCCAACTTGCTGGCGCAGCCCGACCTCAAGCCGCCGTTCATCTTCACGCTTGTCTCGGGCGGGCACACCATGCTCGTGCACGTGAAGGCATGGGGCGACTACGAGGTACTTGGTGAGACACTCGACGATGCTGTGGGCGAGGCCTTCGACAAGGTGGCCAAGGCATTGGGTCTGGGCTATCCCGGTGGCCCCATCATTTCCAAGCTGGCCGAGACGGGCAACCCCAAGGCGATCGATTTCCCCCGTGCGCTTAACAGCAGAGGAGACTATCGCTTCTCGCTTTCGGGCCTTAAAACCGCTGTGACGCTCTACATTGAACAGGAGACCAAGGCCGGGCGCACGATTCACCTGCCCGATCTGGCAGCTTCGTTTGAGGCAGCTGTCTTTGACGTGCAGTACAAGAAGGCCAAAAACGCATTGCACGCTACCGGATGCAAGGAATACTGCATCGGTGGCGGCGTCTCGGCCAACCCGCATCTGCGCGAGATGATGATCAAGAAGCTTGGACGTCAGGGGATTCGCGTAACGGTGCCGCCCTTGTCTGCCTGTACCGATAACGCAGCCATGATTGCGGAGGTCGCTCGCCGTAAATTCGACCGAGGTGAAATCTCGCCGTTCGACGTCGACGCCGATCCAAACATGACGTTGTAGCTGGTACGGCGCGGTCCCCGGACGGAGGGGCCGGATATAAGGTTTCCTGCTCTACAGTCCTGCGCAAGACGAAGGCCACATTAAGTGGCTTTCTTTGCGTGCGGAACTCGCGATAAACCTTATATCCGGCCCCTCCGTCCGGGGGCCTTTCTGTATCGATATAGCTTCTGGGCTGGTTTGGCGTCGACAACGTCCAGCAAGGTTAACAAGCCAGCGTCGAATTTCCGGCGTTCTTTAGCTGAAAGAAAAAGTTGGCGTGCGGAGCTTTGCTCCGCATTTGGGATGGGAGCCCCTGAGAGCCGCGGGAGCCGGGCGGCGCATATGAACTTTATCGCGAGTTCCGCACGCAAAGGAAAGCACTTAATGTGCTTTCCGTCTTGCGCAGG
>USNX01000299.1 GCA_900556205.1 uncultured Collinsella sp. | reverse complement strand
TAACCTCACCGAGGCGATCGAGGCCACCTGCTACCTGATCGACAACCCCGACGCCACCGTCGACGAGCTCATGCAGATCATGCCCGGTCCGGACTTCCCCACCGGCGCCATCATCATGGGCAGCGCCGGCATCAAGCAGAGCTACGAGACCGGCCGCGGCTCCATTACCGTGCGTGCCAAGGCACATGTGGAGTCCACCAAGACCGGCCGCAGCCGCCTGGTCTTTACCGAGATTCCCTACATGGTCAACAAGGGCACCCTGCAGGAGAAGATCGCCCAACTCGTCAACGACAAGCGCATTGAGGGCATCTCGGATATGCGCGATGAGTCCAACCAGAAGGGCATCCGTCTGGTCATCGAGCTCAAGAAGGGCGTCATTCCGCAGGTCGTGCTCAACAACCTGTATAAGTACACCTCGCTGCAGACGACCTTTGGCGCCAACAACCTGGCACTCGTCAACGGCGTTCCCAAATGCCTGAGCCTGCGCGAGATGCTGCAGCACTACATCGACCACCAGGTCGACGTCGTCACCCGCCGCACCCGCTTCGACCTTAAGAAGGCCCAGGCCCGCGCGCATATCCTCGAGGGCTACCTGATGGCCCTTGACCATATCGACGAGGTCATCAGCATCATCCGCTCCTCGCAGACCGACTCCGAGGCCAGCAGCCGACTGATCGAACGCTTTGGCTTTACGCCCGAGCAGACCACGGCCATCCTCGAGATGAAGCTGCGCCGCCTGACCGGCCTGGAGCGCGACAAGATCCAAGAAGAGTTGGACGGCCTGCGCCGCGCCATCGCCTACTACGAGGACCTGCTGGCGCACGAGGAGAAGATTCTGGGCGTCATCAAGGAAGAGATGCGCGAGATCTCCAAGAAGTTTGGCGACAAGCGCCGTACCGAAATCAGCCAGGTTGAGAAGGACCTGGATGTCGAGGACCTCATCGCCGACGAGGATATGGTCGTGACCATCACCCACACCGGCTACGTTAAGCGTATCCCAGTGGCTGCCTACCGTGCCCAGAAGCGCGGTGGCAAGGGCGTGTCGGGCGTCAACCTCAAAGAGGACGACGTTATCGATGAGATGTTCATCGCGTCCACGCACGAGTACGTGCTGTTCTTCTCGAGCAAGGGCAAGGTCTATCGCCTGAAGGTGCACGAGCTGCCGGTGGGTACGCGCCAGGCGCGCGGTACCGCGATCGTCAACCTGCTGCCCTTCGAGGAAGGCGAGAAGATCGCGAGCGTCATCAGCTGCCGCGAGTTCCCGGCCGACGAGTACCTGATGTTTGCCACCAAGAGCGGCATGGTCAAAAAGACCGTGATGAGCGCATATGACCGCAGCCGTCGCGACGGCCTGATCGCTATCAACCTGCGTGACGACGACGCGCTGCTGAACGTGCGCCGCGTGCGCGAGGGCGACAAGATTATCCTGGCCACCACCGCGGGCAAGGCGATCATGTTCTCCGAGGAGCAGGTGCGCGCCACCGGCCGCGATACCAGCGGCGTTCGCGGTATCGGTCTGAAGGACGGCGTGAGCGTTCTGGGCATGGAAGTCACTAACGGCAACGGCGATCTATTCGTCATCACCGAGCGCGGCTACGGCAAGCGCACGCCGGTCGCGGACTACCCGGAGCAGAATCGCGGCGGTCAGGGCGTCTACACCATTCAAATGACCGAGCGTAAGGGTAACCTCGCGGCCATGAAGACGGTGGGCCCGCAGCACGAGCTGTTCATCGTGACGGAGGGCGCGACGGTCATTCGCGTCAAGACCGACGAGATCAGCCAGACCGGCCGCGCCACCCAGGGCGTCAAGATGATGACCGTCGACGACAACGACCGCGTATGCGCTGTCGCCCGCATGACGGCAGCCAAGGAAAAGCCCGAAGGCGAAGCCACAGAAAACGGCTCTGCTTCCGAAGAAACCCCTGTCGATCTAGGCGACGGCAACGACATGCCAGAAGATCTCCTCGACGAGTAAGAGGCCCTGGCTGGTAGAAAATATCAGACCCCATATATC
>USNX01000298.1 GCA_900556205.1 uncultured Collinsella sp. | reverse complement strand
TCCTCGCCCAAAGCCAGACCGGGGGCGAAGCGAATGCCTTCGCGATTGAGCAGCTCGCGCGAAAAAGCCGCACGGCAGGCATAGGGCTGCGCATTCGAATGGAACAGCAGTTGGGGATCACGGGCGCCGAAGGTGCCAGCTTTGGGGCTCATGAGTTGCTGGACACGTTTGGGGGCAGCATCGGCAGGTTCACAGACGCCGCCAAAAACGGCGGCCTCGGCATCCGCAGACTCCATGGCATGCAGCACGCGCTCGACCGTCTGGGCATCGATGTAATCGTCGGCGTCCACAAAAAAGACGGTCTCGCCCTCGGCGACATCGATACCGGCATTTCGAGCACACGAGACACCCGCATTTTCCTGGTCAATCACCAGTACGCGATCGTCAGCCTGCGCGATCTGGCGCAACACGTTCAACGAATCATCAGTCGACCCGTCGTTGACGCAGACAACCTGAATCGAGCGCTCGGACTGGGCCAACAGCGAATCAACGCATCGCTGAATGGAGCGCGCAGAGTTGTAAACGGGGACGACAATGGTAGCTTTAGGACACGAGGCCTCTCCCATGCCGACCTACCCCCTCAGCGATTCGATGAGGAAGGCGGCGACCACACCTGGGCCTCCAACCGAGGCGTAATACTTAGCACGCCCCAAGGCACCATCCGTCGCAAAACTCGGATGCTCGTCAACCCAGCCCTCAGGATCTTTGAGGATGGCAGCGAGGTTCGCGCGCTTCCACGGCTTGAGGTCGTCAAGCGAAAAGTCCCCGGCATCCAAGGCCGCCTGAAATTCCTTGGCCATCTGAGCCAGGAACTCCTTATAGAACTTAGGCGCCAAGCGCACATAGTTCCACATATACGAGTCGTACTTAATGAGCTGATTGAACTTGAGCATGCGCGCGACGTCATCGCTTGCGTGATCGCGGGCAAAATCCTCTCGGATCCAACGTTCGATCTCGGCATACTCGGTATTGACGCAAAAGACCTTAGCCGAAGAATTGACCGAGGAGTTCTCGTTGTCCTGACGATACGAAAGCACGGCATCGTGCAGGTAAACGGCCTTGTCGGCGCAGGCAATCACCTTAAAGGCAAACGACGTGTCCTGAAAGGATGCTCCCGGAGTCGGCAAGAACTTGATGCCGTTGCGCTCAAGAAAATCGCGACGGTACACAGCCGACCAAATCGACGGTTTCTGCTTAAAGAACTGCGTCGTGTCGCTCGGGTGCACCGGCTTACCGCAGTCCTTGGCCTTAAACATCTCGTGCAGCGAACGGCGCTCCTCGGGCTTAGACCAGTAGAAATCAAAGTTCGCCTTCGCAAAGTCGGCATTATTGCTATCGGCGGCCGAGACAAGCTTTTCGAGTGCGTCGGGCGCCATAAAGTCATCGGACTCCAAGATGCCAACGTACTTGCCACGCGCCATCTCCAGACCGTGGTTCATCGAGTCGCCGTAGCCGCTGTTGGCCTTGTCGATCATCTTGACGCGCCTATCGCGCTCCATATACTCGAGGATAATCGCCGGCGAGTTGTCGGTCGACCCGTCGTTAATGCAGATGATCTCAATATCCTTGAGCGTCTGCGCCAGGGCGGAATCGAGGCACTCGCGCAGGTAGCGCTGAACATTGTAAATGGGAATAAGCAGCGACAGAACAGGGCTGCCAGAGGCGTTAGTAGACAAATGTGCTCCTTAGGAAATACCTGTCGTTTCATGGTATCAAAGGGTCAGCGCGCCAGCGGGCGTTTATATAATCTATGGAGCCTCTTGCGGGCAAAGCAGCCCCACGTCATGCGGCGGGCCCATGGCAGGTTCCTGCGTTTTATTCAAAGCTTGCCGCCAAGGTGCGCCGAGCCTTTACAATAGGACAGTCCCAAGGACGTATTCGATAGCTTCCGTGCAGCGCATGCGCGCCGCACGTGAAAGGATATATTGCCCCATGCCTTCAACCCTTCCCGCTCCCATCGACAAGCTCGCCATCGTCGTCGTAACGTACAAGCGCCAGGAACTCCTGGCCAACTT
>USNX01000297.1 GCA_900556205.1 uncultured Collinsella sp. | reverse complement strand
CTCGTGGGCTTTCCCTCGGTGGGCAAGTCCTCACTCATCGCGCGCATGAGTGCCGCCCGTCCCAAGATTGCCGACTACCCGTTTACCACGCTCGTGCCGAACCTCGGCATGGTGCGTGCCGGCGAATATTCTTACGTCGTTGCCGACGTCCCCGGTCTCATCGAGGGCGCGAGCGAGGGCAAGGGCTTGGGTCACCAGTTCCTGCGCCACATTGAGCGTACGGCCCTGATCATGCACGTCGTCGACATGACGGGTGGTTTTGAGGATCGCGATCCGGTTGAGGACTACCGCATCATCAACCGCGAGCTCGAGCAGTATGGCGCCGAGCTTTCGGAGCGCCCGCAGATCGTTGTCGCCAACAAGTGCGATGCGCCGGGCACGGCTGACAAGATTGCCGATCTCAAACGCGCTGCGCTCGACGATGGACATATGTTCTTTGCCGTGTCTGCTGTGACGGGTGCCGGTCTCAATACGTTGATGCTTGCCGTAGGTGAGCAGGTGGCCAAGCTCCGCGCCGAGCTGGCGGTCTCCGATGAACCGGTCGACCTGCGCGACGATGAGTGGGAGCGCCGCCGCCTGCAGCGTGAGAAGCGTTTCCGCATTGTCCAGGAAGAGCCCGGTGCCTTCCGCGTGGTCGGTCGTGCCATCGAGCGCATGGTCATTCAGACCGACTGGGAAAATGAGGAAGCCGTCATTTACCTGCAGCATAAGTTTGCGCGTATGGGTGTTGACGACGCGCTCGAGAAGGCCGGTTGCCGTGCGGGCGACGAGGTTCGCATTTGCCAGCGCACCTTTGACTTTGAGGGCGCCGAGGACTTCTCGGAGTACGAGGAGCTTGAGGATGCTGGCGAGGACGTTGCCGTTGAGGCCATTGACGTAACTGATGCTGCGGATGAGGGCGTCGAGGTTGTCGATGCGGCGGATGCCGAGGACGGTGCCGAGACCTCGGAGGGCGAGTAAGCCATGTCGCTGCGCGGTGGAATCGGTCTGCCCGAGCTTCCTCTAGAGGACGGGCAGGAGTTTAGGCTCGGCATTATGGGTGGCACCTTTGATCCCATCCATTACGGGCACCTGGTGACTGCCGAGCAGGCGCGAGAGTCGCTCGACTTGGACGCTGTGCTCTTTATGCCGGCGGGCTCTCCTGCCTTTAAGCTTGACAAGCCGGTGACGCCTGCCGAGGACCGATATGCTATGACGGTCCTCGCCACCGCCGCGAACCCGGCCTTTTTGGCGAGCCGGTTCGAGATCGACCGCCCGGGCGTAACCTATACGGCCGATACGCTTCATGCCCTTCGCGACTTTTACCCGCCGCAGGTAAAGCTCTACTTTATTACGGGCGCCGACGCGATTATCGATATTGTTACCTGGCATGATGCCGAACGAATCGCTGAGCTTGCTACCTTTATTGCGGCGACACGACCGGGCTTTGATATCGATACGGCGCGTGCCCGAATCAAAGAGTCAGGGCTGCCGTTCGACGTGCGCTATATTCAGATTCCGGCGCTGGCGATCAGCTCGACGAACATTCGTAAGCGAGTTGCCCGCGGCATGAGCGTGCGCTATCTTACGAGCGAGTCAGTGCTCGGCTACATTCGCAAGCGCGGTTTGTATGTCGATCTGGGTCAAGAAGATTTTGAGTGATGGGGGCTACGTTGTCGGTAGAGGATCAGTTTGAGGGCGATGAGCGCGCGCTGCTCAAGCGCATTCAAGAGCTGCTCGATGTTCGCATGAAGGATAAGCGCAAGCGCTATGTGCATTCGCTGGGTGTTGCCGAGACCGCACTTCATCTGGCCGAGGTCTACGGCGTTGACCGCTTTGATGCCGCTGCCGCCGGCTTGATCCATGACTGGGACAAAGTGCTCTCCGACGATGAGCTGGTCACGCGCGCTCTGCATTACGGCATTAAGATTGCCGGCTCTCCTTCCGCCGCGACGCCGCTTTTGCATGGCCCTGTTGCCGCCTATGAGCTTCCGCAGCTTTTTCCCGAGCTGTCGCCGGCCGTTTTCCAGGCTGTCG
>USNX01000296.1 GCA_900556205.1 uncultured Collinsella sp. | reverse complement strand
GAGCGGCCTTGACCTGGAGAAGACCCGTCAGATGATCCTGGGCGGCACCGGTAAGTCCGGCGCCATGGAGAGCCTGGCTCCCAAGGCGCTCGACGGCGACTACAAGCCCGGTTTTATGGTCGAGCATTTCATTAAGGACCTGCGCTTGGCGCTCGCCTACGCCGATGACCGCGAGCTCGCGCTGCCCGGCGCCGACGTGGCCTTTACGCTCTATGACATGCTCGATGCCATCGGCGGCGCCAAGCTGGGTACCCAGGCCATCACGGTCCTCTATAAGGAGGAGGCCGACGCCATCGCCGCCGGTCTGGACTGGTCGCAGTATCGTCCCGAGGAGCATGGTGCCCACGAGGACGGCTGCGGTTGCGGCGAGCACGGCGACGACCACGAGTGCGGTTGTGGCCACCATCACGGCGAGGACCACGAGTGCTGCGGCGGCCACGGCCATGACGACGGCCACGAGTGCTGCTGCGGCCGCCATCACGAGGAGTAGCGACCATGAGCTGGACGTTCGTGGTGCTTGCGCTGGTGCTCTTTCTCTTTGCGATCTACATCGGCTTTTTGTGCGGCCAGTGGGCGTGCGAAAAGCGCGTCATCACCAAACGCGACTACTGGATCGCCAATTTTGTAGGCGCGGCGGCAGTCGTCCTGCTGACCTGGGTGTTTTCGCTGTTCCCGCTGGTGCAGTTTGCGCCGATCGGCTGGCTCGGCGGCTTTATCGCCGGCCTTAAGATGAGCTTTGGCGAGTCCGTCGGTCCGTGGCGCAAGCACGACGAGGTCTTTAACGTCAACAAGGCTCACCGCGCCGCCGCCGACGCGGGCGATGCCGAGGAACGCCGCCGTGCGCGTCGCAATGGCGCGGCCGACCGACAGCTCATCTCGGTCACCGATGACAGCAAGGGTGCTGGCAAGCACGCTAAGAAATAGTAAGAAGAGGTAACTATGGCAGAAAACAAGGAAGAACAGCTCACCGACGAGGAGCTGGCACAGCTTCAGCTGGCAGAGGAGAACGAGAACGCCGTCGACCGTCTGGTCAAGGAGCTCGGCTGCCCCACGCGCCGCATCCGTCAGTTTGCCGCCCGCGTGCTGCACCTGCTTGCCGAGCGCGATCCGCAGCGCGTCGTGCCCTGCGTGCCCGCGCTGATCGAGGCGCTCGACCGCCCCGAGGCTCAGACCCGCTGGGAGGCCCTCGACGCCCTGGCGGCGCTCGCCACCACCTGCCCCGAGCAGCTGGGCGATGCCTTTGAGGGCGCCGAGACTGCGCTGTTCGACGAGATTTCCTCCACGCTGCGCTATGCCGCCTTCCGCCTGCTGTGCGTGTGGGGTGCCACGAGCGTCGAGCGTTCGCGCGAGGCTTGGCCCATCCTGGACGAGGCTATCCAGTGCTACCACGGCGACCTTGAGTATCGCGACATGCTCGGTTGCCTGTACGGGTTTGGCCAGGGCGAGATTGACGCCGAGGTCGCCGAGAAGCTCGCGCTGCGCCTTAAGTTCGACGCCGAGAACGGCAAGGGCAGCTATCTCAAGGCCCGTTCGAGCGAGATTTGCGAAATGCTTGTTAAACGTTTTGGCCTGGATCTCTCCAAAAAGAAGAAGCGTGCTAGCGTTAAAAAATCTGACGACGCCGAAGACGAGGAGTAACAGATTATGGCGCACGATGTAGTCCTGATCCCCGGTGACGGTATCGGTCCCGAGATTACGCAGGCCATGCGCCGCGTGGTCGAGGCCACCGGTGTCAAGATCAACTGGAACGTCCAGGAGGCCGGTGCCGGCGTCATGGACGAGTTTGGCACGCCACTGCCCCAGCACGTGCTCGATGCGGTCGCCGAGACCAAGGTTGCCATCAAGGGCCCCATCACCACGCCGGTCGGTACGGGTTTCCGCAGCGTCAACGTGGCCCTGCGCAAGCACTTCGACCTGTATGCCTGCGTGCGCCCCTGCCTGTCGCAGCCGGGCGACGGCTCGCGCTTCCGCGACGTCGACCTGGTCATCGTGCGCGAGAACACCGAGGACCTCTATGCC
>USNX01000295.1 GCA_900556205.1 uncultured Collinsella sp. | reverse complement strand
GCCATGTAAAGGGGGCGCTCTGCCAACCGGCGGGGTGCCCCCTTTTTGCATCGTGGGCGTGCGGGATAAGCGCTTTCGATGTGGATGCCCGCGGCGCGAGTTATGGGTACGATGGTTTCAGGGGAGGTATCACCATGAAACTTGGATGCGTCATTATGGCTTCGGGCGAGGGCAAGCGGTTTGGCTCTAACAAGATGCTTGTCGATATCTATGGCGAGCCGCTGATTGCCCGGACCATCGATTCGGTTCCCCGGGGCTTTGACGTCGTGGTTTCGACGCGTTGGCCCGAGGTCGCTCAGATTTGCGAGGACAAGCATTGCCCGTGCGTGCTGCACGATGGCGAGCTGCGCAGCGAAAGCGTCCGCGCGGGCCTTTCGTGGGGAGTCGAACGCAACTGGAAAGGTTGCCTCTTTTTGCCGGGCGACCAGCCGCTCGTGAGTTCGGGTTCTTTTGAGGCTATGGTTCGTGCGTTTGACGAGTGTGGCCGCAAACATCCGGTGCGTCTTGCGTGCAACGGTGAGCCTTCGAGCCCGGTGCTCTTTCCGGCGGAACTGTTCGATGCACTTATGTGTCTTGAGGGCAAGGACGGCGGCGGTTCGATCCTCAAGGACCGTACCGACGTGGTGCTGGTCGAGGCGCGTGCCTACGAGCTGTGGGACGTCGATACCGCCAAGGGACAGCAACGCATAACGGAGCATATCGCCGCCTGCTCGTATTTTGATCGCGTGGCCAACTGCATCAATCAATAAGGAGCAATTATGATCATCATCAAAAACGGCGCGCTCGTGACGCCCCAGGGGCTTCGCCGCGCCGATCTTGCCATGGAGGGCGATAAGATTGTGCGGATTGCCGCGGCAATCGAGCCGGGCGAGGGCGATACCGTCCAGGACGCCACCGACTGTTGGGTGTTCCCCGGCTTTATCGATGGCCACACGCACATGCAGTGCTGGACTGGCATGGATTGGACGGCCGATAGCTTTGAGACCGGTACGCGTGCGGCTGCCTGCGGCGGCACGACGACCATTGTGGACTACGCGACGGCCGATCGCGGCGTGACCATGCCCGATGCCTTGGCCGAGTGGCATCGCCGCGCCGACGGAACCTGCACGGCCAACTACGCTTTTCATATGGCACTCGCCGAGTGGAATGAGCGCAACCGCGCCGATCTTTCGGCCATGCGCGAGGCGGGCGTGTCGTCGTTTAAGACCTACTTTGCCTATGACCACCTGCGCTTGGACGATGCCGAGACGCTCGAGGTGCTGGAGGAGCTCAAGCGTATTGGCGGCATACTGTGCGTGCATTGCGAGAACGGTACGCTGGTGAATGAGCTGCAGAAGCGCGTGTTTGAGCAGGGTATCCACGGGCCCGAGGGCCATGCGCTCAGCCGTCCGGATGTGTGCGAGGCCGAGGCCGTGAGCCGTCTGTTGTATCTGGCGCACCTGGCCGGCGACGCACCGGTCAACGTGGTGCACCTTTCGACCAAGCTTGGTCTTGAGGCCATCCGTGCCGCCAAGGCGCGCGGGCAGAAGAATATCTATGTCGAAACCTGCCCCCAGTATCTGATGCTCGACGACACCTGCTATCTGGAGCAGGGCGAGGACGGCTTTGCGGGCGCCAAGTACGTGATGAGCCCGCCGCTGCGCCATGCCGGTGACCGTGCCGCGCTGCGCGAGGCGCTTGTGGCCGGCGAGATCGATACTATTGCGACCGATCATTGCAGCTTTAACCTGCACGGGCAAAAGGACCGCGGACGCGATGATTTCCGCGCGATTCCCAACGGCGGGCCCGGCGTGGAGCATCGTCCCGTCGCGATTGCCACGAGCTTTGAGGGCCAGCTGGGACCCGAGGATCTGTGCCGCTTGATGAGCGTGAACCCGGCGCGCGTGTTTGGTATGTATCCGCGTAAGGGCTGTCTTGCCGAGGGCGCCGATGCCGACGTGTGCGTGTGGGATCCCAAGGCGCGCTGGACCATTAGCGCGGCGACGCAGCATCAGGCTGTGGACTACACGCCGCTCGAGGGTTTTGAGGCACATGGC
>USNX01000294.1 GCA_900556205.1 uncultured Collinsella sp. | reverse complement strand
ATACCAGCTCACGCCGGCGGGCCGTCGCGAACGCATTGGGCAGATCGTTTGCCTGGTCAAAAAGTACCGCGTGTGGGATAACCTCACGCCGGTTCGTTTGCGCCGCCTGCTCGAGGAACTCGGCCCCATGTTCGTCAAGATGGGACAGATTCTGGCCAACCGGTCCGAGATTCTGCCGCAACGCTTTTGCGACGAGCTGCGTCGTCTGCGCTCCGACGTGGAGCCGGTGCCGTACGAGGTAGTGCTTCGCTGTCTGGAGGAAGAATACGGCTTGCGACTGGGGGAGATGTTCGATGCGATCGACCCCAATCCGCTTGGTAGCGCATCGCTCGCGCAGGTGCACCGCGCTCGTCTGGTGACGGGCGAGGACGTGGCCGTCAAGGTGCAGCGCCCCGGTGCGCAGCAGGTTATGGCGCAGGACATCGATATCATCCGCTCGGTGGTGCGTATCGTTTCCAAGTTCGTCAACACCGATCAATTCGTTGACCTGCACGGCGTGGTCGAGGAGCTGTGGACCTCGTTTCGCGAGGAGACCAACTTTTTGGCCGAGGCCAAAAACCTCAATGACTTTTACGAGTTCCATAAGAGCGTTCATGGCGTGACGTGCCCTAAATCCTATCTGGACCTGTGCACCGAACACGTGGTGGTTATGGACTACGTCGACGGCATTTCGATCGCCGATCCTGAACGCTTAGTGGCCGAGGGCTATGACTTGGAAAAGATCGGTGCCGCGATTGTCGAGGACTACTCGACGCAGGTGCTCGACGACGGCTTTTTCCATGCCGACCCGCATGCGGGAAACATCATCCTCAAGGACGGTATTGTCTACTTTATCGACTTGGGTATGGTCGGACGTATGTCGAGCCATGACCGCGGTATCGTCAAAGACATGATTTTCGCCGTGGCCGAGGGTGACGTGCCCAAGCTCAAGGATTCGCTCATGCGCTTTGCCGTGACGCGCGGCGATTCGGCCGAGCTTGACCATTCGGCCTTTTTGTCCGACTTGGACTTTATTGTTGCCGACTTTGCCGGGCTCGACCTTAAAGACCTGGATATCGGCGAGTTTTTGACTTCGCTGTTAAACCTCGCGCGCAAAAATGACGTTGAGCTGCCGAGCGTGGTGACGATGTTCGCCCGCGGCATGGTGACGCTCGAGGGCCTGTTGACCGAGTACATGCCCAACGTCAACATGATCCAGATCATCCAGACGCACATCAAAAACGAGAAGAGCACCTACGCCCGCATGCGCGAGATGAGCCGCGATCTTGCCGCGAGCAGCTATCGCGCGGCAAAAGGCTCGCTCGAGGCGGCCGAGTATCTGGGCTTGGCTTCGCGTATGCTTACGCGCGGCCAGCTTAAGGTGAACACGCAGATCATGAGCAGCGATAAGGCGCTGCGACAGCTGGGCGGAATTATCGACCGCATGTCGATGGCAATCGTGATTGCTGGCCTGTTTATCGGTTCGTCGGTGGTGTACTACGCGCGCATCGAGCCGGTTGTGTTTGGTATCCCGGTCATTGGCTTTATGGGCTACGTGAGCGCGCTGGTGCTGGCGCTTATGCTGGGCCGCAATATCTGGCTCAACAGTCACGGCGGCAAGCATTAGAGGCTGCGGCCGTCACCGCATTTTCCTATCGCGAACAATAGCTTTTACCTTGGGCTTCGCCTGCGTACGAGGCCCTTTTGCGTGATACCATTTTGACGGTAATAATCGATGGCCTAGATGGTGGTGCGGAGACGCACGAATGCGCGGTTATCCTGCGCATTTGGGAGAATCGGGGTGCAAGTCCCCAGCTGTACCAGTAACCGTAATTCCTCTTGGCTCGGGATGCTCGCGTCGCAGATCGGACGACGTGCCCGAGTCGTTAAGGTTAAGTCGGATCGCCTCCCGTCTTGCATGCGGCTGCGGCTTTTGCCGCCGGTGTGCATAGGGCTCTGGAGGGAAGGGGGACCCCGATGGGGGAACTCGAGCGCAACATGCGCGATGACGTGGGGCAGTCTCAAGGCAACGCTCCAAGTACAGACAGTAGGAGACAAATGGATATGTT
>USNX01000293.1 GCA_900556205.1 uncultured Collinsella sp. | reverse complement strand
GCTGTCGACCGTCACACCGTGGGTGCCTGCGACATGACGCCGCTCGATATGGTGGTCTTTGTGGCCGATGCCATCGAGCCCAACCGCCACGGCGACTATGCACATGCGCTGCGCAAGATGGTGGGGGAGTCGACGCTCGACGAGTTGTTCTTCTCCTGTTTTGCGCAGGGTTTGGTCTATGTGATTCAGTCCGGGCGCTATCTTTATCCCACGGCTATTTCGATTTACAACCATTACGCCCAGCTGCGCTAGCTCGGGCTGTCTAGAAAGAGGTATTCCATGGCCGACGAGACCATGACCGACGAGCAGATTCTTGAAGGTGTGGAGCACAAGAGCTTCGTCGCCACGTCCGACCGCACTGCCGCCTCGCTGTCCGCGAGCGGTGTCGCCGCCGAGGATGTCGCCCGCGCCGCCGCGCAGGCCGCCTACGACAAGAAGGGCGAGGACGTTCAGGTGCTCGACCTGACCGAGCTTTCCGATGTGTGCGACTACTTTGTGCTCGCCACCGGTACCAACAACCGCCAGGTCGATTCCATCGTCGACGAGATCGAGGAGAAGGTCGCCGAGGCTTGCGGCGAGCATCCGTTCTCCATCGAGGGCCGCGAGCAGAAGACCTGGATGCTCATGGACTACGGTTCGGTTGTCGTCCACGTCTTCACTCCCGAAGCCCGCGACTTCTACCGCCTCGAGAAGCTCTGGGGAGACGCCCCCCAGCTCCCCCTCAATCTCCTCTAGTAGCTCATTTGAGACGGGGTTTAGCTACCCTCACGCATATCGCCGGGCAGTTGCGGTTTTCCGCAGCTACCCGGCTTTCTTTTTGCCTCAGGGACTAATCGTTGAAGCGGGATTGGCGGCCGAAGGAAAGGGCGGTGTCGCCGAATTTGTCTCGGACGGCGTCGATAGCGACGGAGAGGTCGCGTCGGTCGCTGGATTGGGCTCCGCGGTCGTCGACTTCGCAGAACAGGTCGGTTTGGATCCCGCCTTGGTGGTCGAAATCGCTCATGCCGATGCCTGCTAAGCGAACATGCATGCCTTCCTGCCAGATGTTGTCGAGCAGTTCGAGCGCAACCGCCACGAAGATGTTCTCATCGTCGGTCGGATGAAGCAGTCGGCGCTGTGCCGAGCGACCGCTTCCATACGAATACTTAAGCTTGAGCGTTACCGTGGCACCCGTCAGCCCCTGACGGCGCAGACGGCGTCCCACTGACTCTCCCAACAGTGCAATCGCCGCCTCAATATCCCTACGCTCAGTCAAATCTTTCGCAAAGGTGCGTTCATTGCTGACCGACTTGACCTCGCGCTCTTCGTCGAGACTCGTGACTTCAGAGATTTCGAGTCCCAGCGCACGCTGGCGCATGCGTTCGCCGTTGACGCCAAAAATAGAGGCCAGTGTGGACTCAGGCGCGCGCGAAAGCTCGCCGAGGGTGTAGATGCGCATGCGGCGCAGTCGCTCCTCGGCCGAGCGTCCGATGCCGCTCATGGCAGATACCGGCAGCGCGGCCAAAAAGCGCTGCTCGGTTCCGGGGCGCACGATGGTCAGCCCAAACGGCTTATCCCGCTCGCTTGCGATCTTTGCGACCGTCTTGTTGCAGCCCACGCCAATGGAGCAGGTCACTCCCAGCCCTGCCACGCGGTCGCTTATACGCCGCGCAACCAGCAGCGGGTCTTCGGGCGCAAAGCGACCCGGTGTGATATCGATAAAGGCTTCGTCGATGGATACGCGTTCAACGCGCGGGGTCTCGTCAGCGAGAATTGCCATGACCTGCGCGCTGACCTCACGATAGCGATCAAAATGCCCATGCGTCCAAATGGCTTGCGGGCACAAGCGCTGCGCCTCGGCCGAGGCCATGGCAGAGTGCACGCCAAAGCGACGTGCCTCATATGAACACGTGGACACGACGCCACGCGAATCGGCGTCTCCGCCCACGATGAGCGGTTTTCCGCGCCATTCGGGATGGTCGAGCATCTCCACGCTCGCAAAAAACGCATCGAGGTCCATGAGGCCCACCGCCGGACCCGTCCAGGGAGGCGGCGTGACGCCCATGGCATCCTCATAAC
>USNX01000292.1 GCA_900556205.1 uncultured Collinsella sp. | reverse complement strand
GGACGAGGGGCAGGTCGCCGGTCTCGGCCTTGATCTCGCCCAGACGCTCGAAGGAAAGGCCAGCCCAGTCGGCAGGGTACACGCCGTGGATGTTGCCGATACCGCATGCGAGGAAGTCGACGCCCAGGTCAGCAATCTGCTTGCACTCAGCAGGATCAGCGAGCTCGCCGTTGGAGGTCACGCCGTCCTCGGTGCCGCCGATGCCGCCGACCTCGGCCTCGATGGACATGCCCTTGGAATGGGCAAGCTCAACGAGCTCCTTGGTGCGGTCGAGGTTAAGCTGGAAGGTCTCCTCGTGAGAGCCGTCATACATGATGGACGTGAAGCCGGCCTCGATGCACTTGAAGCAGTCCTCGTAAGAACCGTGATCGAGGTGAAGGGCGACGGGAACGGTAACGCCCGTGGCCTCGACGGCAGCCTTGACCATGTCGGCGCAGACCTTGAAACCGCCCATCCACTTAGCGGCACCAGCGGTGCACTGAAGGATCAGCGGAGACTTGGCCTCCTCGGCGGCCTGGAGAATAGCCAGGGTCCACTCGAGGTTGTTGGTGTTGAAGGCACCGAGAGCGTACTTGCCGGCCTCGGCCTTCTTGAGCATGTCTGCTGCGTTGACGAGCATAAAAGAAACCTCCTGTAAGGTTGCTCCGATAACGCCTGTGATTTTACCACGGCATACCGCAGCATAAACGTTCGTTTGTTCACGAATATCGTCCGATTGGACAAATTTTGACCGTTTGCCCCACAGAATCGACCCGTTGGGGAAAATTACTTGACGGTTGAACGTTCTTCGTGATTCGAAAGACGGTCTCTAAGCTACATCTGCATGAATGGGTTCTGCATGAGCTCGCGTGCAACGGTGGTCGAATCGCCATGGCCCGTCAAGCAAACGGTATCGGGCGGAAGCATCTTGGCAAGTTTGGAGAGCGAGCGCATAATCGCCGCCTCGTCACCGCCGGAAAGATCGGTACGACCGTGGCTGCCCGGGAAAAGCGTGTCGCCCACAAAGGCGATGTTCCCCCGCTCGGTCGCGGCGAACAGGACGATGCCGCCCGGCGTATGCCCCGGCGTCTCGATCACCTGCAGGCAGACGTCGCCCACCTCGATTGTATCGCCCTCGGCAAGCAAACGCGTCGGCTCACCCGGATCGGGTGTCTCGATACCCCACATGGCGCGCTGCTCCTCGATATTTGCGCGAGGTACCGTCACGTCCTTAGCGCACAACTCATATAGCGCGCTGTCGCCAACGACAGCTCGAACCCCGGCAACCCCGCCAACATGGTCGGCATGACCGTGCGTGCAGACAGAGCCGAGTACGCGCACCTCAGGATGCGCGGTGCGGATATGCTCCACAAGACACTCGCCCTCCCACGCCGGATCGACGATTAAGCACTCGTCATTCGAAATCACGGCGTAACTGTTGGTCTGAATGGGGCCGTTGACGAGCGCCTCAATCGAAGCCGCACCTCGGGGTGTCAGGTCCAAAGTCATATCGCCCATGCGCATACCCTCCTTCTAAAATACGTTCGAGGCACCAAACGATGCCTCGAACGTAACCAATATCTATGATGCTGAGAGGCTCTCGCACCTACACACGGCGCTTGAGCTGAGCTCCGCCTTCGCCGGGCATAAGACGGCGAGCGTCGTAGACCGAATCGACACTGCTGATGGAAGCCAGCAGCGGATCCAGACCACTCGCGTCCGAGATCTCGACCATAAAGCGCAGGGTTGCAATACCCTCGCGGTTGGTCGACGTGGCGGCAGAAAGGATATTGCCGCCCGCATCGCCAATGGCAATGGTGACATCCTTGAGCAGGCCCATACGGTCCAAGCACTCGACCACGATCTCGACCTGGAAGAGGGTGTCGGCAGCGCCGTCCCACTCCACATCGATCATGCGCTCGGGATGTTCCATAAGACCCTTGACGTTGGGGCAGTTGGCGCGATGTACCGAAACGCCACGACCGCGCGTGATGAAGCCGACGATGTCGTCGCCCGTCACGGGGTTGCAGCAATGAGCCAGACGGACCAGCAGGCCGCTGTTGCTCTCGCCCTTGACGAT
>USNX01000291.1 GCA_900556205.1 uncultured Collinsella sp. | reverse complement strand
TCTTTATCGATGAGATCGATACCATCGGTAAGAAGCGTGACGGCGGCGGCTTTAGCGGCAACGACGAGCGTGAGCAGACGCTCAACCAGCTGCTGACCGAGATGGACGGCTTCGATAACCACAAGGGTATCGTCGTCCTCGCTGCCACCAACCGCCCCGACAGCCTTGACCCGGCCCTGTTGCGCCCCGGTCGTTTTGACCGCCGCATCCCCGTCGAGTTGCCCGATCTGACCGGCCGTAAGAACATCCTCGAGCTCCACGCCAAGAGTGTGAAGACCGAGCCGCCGATCGATCTGACCGCGATTGCCCGCGCCACGCCCGGTGCCTCGGGCGCCGACCTGGCCAATATCATCAACGAGGGCGCCCTGCGCGCCGTTCGCGAGGGTCGCAAGCGTGCAACCCAGGACGACTTCGAGGAGTCGGTGGAGGTCGTCATCGCCGGTCAGCAGCGTAAGTCCACGGTGCTGTCCGACCACGAGAAGCAGGTCGTTTCCTACCACGAGATCGGCCATGCTATCGTTGCCGCCCGCCAGAAGGGTTCCGCGCCGGTCACTAAGATCACCATCGTTCCGCGCACGAGCGGTGCCCTGGGCTACACCATGCAGGTGGAGGAGGACGAGCGCTTCCTGACCACACGCCAGGAGGTTCTGGACAAGCTCGCCGTCTATTGCGGTGGCCGTGCGGCCGAGGAGCTCATTTTTGGTGAGATGACGACCGGCGCCGCCAACGATATCGAGCAGGCCACCAAGCTCGCCCGCAACATGGTGACGCGCTTTGGTATGTCCGATGAGTTTGGCATGATGGCACTCGGTACCGTTCAGAATGCGTACCTTAACCAGGACACGTCGCTCACCTGCGCCCCCGGTACGGCCGAGCGCGTGGACGCGATTGTCGCCAAGCTGATCGAGGATGCGCACGACCGCGCCCTGCAGATCCTGAAGGAGAACAAGTTCAAGCTCCACGAGCTGGCTCGTTATCTGTACAAGAAGGAGACGATCACGGGCGAGGAGTTCATGAATCTCCTCACGCGCGAGAATCCGCTGATGTCAAAGCAGCAGTAATACTGGTTGCGCAGTATCAATCGCCCCATTTGAGTGTCTATCTCAAATGGGGCGTTTTGCGTGGGAGGGATATGTATGAAGATCGTGGTGAGTGCCTGTTTGATGGGCGAGAGCTGCAAGTATAACGGGCTCGACAACTATCATCGCGCGTTGGTCGAGGCCTGCGAGCGTACAGGGACCGAGGTCCTCTTGGTGTGCCCCGAGGTCTTTGGCGGCCTGCCCACGCCGCGTAAGCCGTCCGAGATTGTGAACGGCGAGGTTCGTACCTGTGAGGGCGCCTCGGTCGATCGCGAGTTTCGTCTGGGCGCTCAACGTGCGCTCGATATGTGCGAGCAGGCGGGCGGCCCGTCCGAGATTGCTGCGTGCATTTTGCAGGATCGCAGTCCGTCGTGCGGCGTGGGCCATATCTACGACGGATCCTTCAGCGGCACGCTCACAACGGGTAACGGTGTCTTCGTTGACCTGCTCCTGCGCCACGGCTACCGCGTGATCCCGGCAAGCGAATTCGACTCGAGCATGTTGCAGCAATAAAAAACCGCCACAAAGGTACTGTCCCCTTTGTGGCGGTTTTGGGCTGGGTCTAGAGCGTGTGGCCGTAAGCGTCGGCGGCCTTGATGGCGGCGGCGAACTTCTCGTCGGTGAAGGGCTCCGGGTTGCCTTGTTTCCACTCGTTGGTGGCGTGTGCGAACTCGCACAGGGCCGGGATATCTGCCTCGGTAAGGCCGACCTGCTCAAGCGTCACGGGCAGGCCCATCTGCTTGTTAAAGGCGGCGTAGCGCTCAAGGTTCTCGGTGTCTCCCGTATAGGCAAACAGCACGAGCACACCCAGACTTACGACCTCGCCGTGCAGGTAGGTGCCCTCACGCGGAATGCTACACGTGGCGTTGTAGAACGCATGTGCCACGCTCGAGTTGTAGTAGTAATCGTTCTGGTTGGTCAGGTTCGAGACATAGCCCGTGTTGACCACGATATCGAGCGCGATCTGCTTAACGGCCTCGCTCGACAGGTCCTGGCG
>USNX01000290.1 GCA_900556205.1 uncultured Collinsella sp. | reverse complement strand
GCGCAGGCCCTCAATGAGCCCTGTCGGCGCACCCTCGCCTTGTACCTTGGCACCCACGCAGACGAGCTCGACGAGCGGGTTGCGACGACGCAATGTGCGCTTGACGTCGTCGATTACGGCACCCGAAAGCGAGGTGACGACCGCCACGCGGGAGCAGAACACCGGGATGCGGCGCTTGCGCGCTTCGTCCATCAGACCCTCACGGCGTAGCTTTTCGGCCAGTTGCGCCACTTGTTGACGCAGCAGACCCTCCCCCGCCAGCGAAAACGAGCGAGCGACAAAGCTCATGCGGCCCGTAGCCTTATAGAGATTGAAGCTGCCCTTAAAGCTCACCTGCATACCGTCGCGCAGATCGAACGTGCGCTTGAGATAGGCACCCTTCCAAATGATGCAGTCAACGGCGGCCGAATCGTCCTTGATCTGGAAATAGCAGTGGCCGCTTCGGGCGTTAGGACCACGAAAACCCGTGACCTCGCCCAAGACGCTCAGCTGCGGAATGGCATCGAGCGCACCGGCGGCAATCTCCACCGCCTGGCTCACGCTGAGCTCCTTGCGCTCTTGCTCGTCCGAACCGTCGAACTCGGCGGAAACGGCATTACCGGTTAGGTTCCAGCCTGCCACGCAGCCTCCTTTCGTTATCGAGCACAGAGGCTCCGGCCCCGTGCGAAATTAAGTCCAACACATAGTACAGCGCCGCGAGGACACGAATCCCCGCGGCGCCTGCCTGTCCCATTTGTTATCGGTTGGAGTTTCTGTTGTAGCGAGCCATAAGGTAGAGCAACTGAATGATCGAAGTGAGCGCTGCAGCCACATAGGTAAGCGCGGCTGCCGTCAGTACCTTCTTGGCGCCGTTGACCTGCTTGGAGCTCATGCCCGACTGCTCGATGTACGCCACAGCACGTCGGCTGGCGTCAATCTCGACAGGCAACGTAACGAGTTGGAACAGCACACTAAACGAGAAGAAGATCAACGCGAGGGTCGTGAGCCCGGCAATGTTCATAAACAGGCCCAAGAGTAACACGATGGTCCAGGTGTTCTGGGTAAAGTTGACGACCGGCACGAGGGCGGTACGCACTTTCATCATGGCATAGCCGCTTTGACGCTGGGCGGCATGGCCCGCCTCGTGGCAGGCGACGGCAACGCTTGCGACCGAACCGCCCGAACGGTTGGCATCCGACAGATACAGGTTGTTGTCCTGCGGGTTGTAATGGTCGGTGAGCTCGCCAGCGACACCCTTGATACCCACGGCGCTACAACCGTTGGCATCGAGCATGCGGCGAGCGACTGTGGCACCCGTATCGCCGTCCGAGCGAACCTTGGACCAGGTTTTGTACGTCGAGTTGATATAGTTCTGTGCGGCAAGGCCAAGCACCGTGCAGACAAGAACAACCAGCAGGTACAGCGGGTCGATGCCAAAGCCGTATCCATAGTAATAAGGCATGCGAATTCCTCCGAGTCGAGTTACACGTTGGAGGCATTTTACCCACTCAACCGGCTAGGCTTCCCTACAGGAGCTCGATTTTGCCGTCCTTCACCGTCAACCCCATATTGCCGGAAAGCAGATCGTCTAGGCGCGAGCCCACAAGCTCAAAGCGCCAACCTTCGCGCAGGCGGCTCTGCTCGGGATGCTCAATGTAGTCGGCCAGGTCATCGCGCGAGGCAATGACCGAGGTCGCAACGCCTGAGCGCTCGGCAACCAGGCGGATAAGCGCATACATAAGGTCAGTCACGCTCTCCAGCTCCGGCGAAATCTGACGATGTCCGCGCACCAAGAGCGGCAGGCGATCGTGCGGACAGCTCGCACCGCGCTTGATGGCCATGAGCGCACCGTCCACGTCGCGCTCCCCCAATTGATCGGTACCGCGAATGCTACGGAACTCCTCAACGCGCACGGGATTGCGCTTAACGAGCGCTAGCAGCGTGTCGTCGGACATGACCCACTTGCGCGGGATGTTACGGCGCTCGGCGCGGTCCTCGCGCCAGGCGGCGAGCTCGCGCGCGATACCCAGCTGATGACGGCTGCACGAATTGATGCGCTTGACCTTGCGGAACGCCTCGTGGCGATCGGCGCGATAGTGC
>USNX01000289.1 GCA_900556205.1 uncultured Collinsella sp. | reverse complement strand
AGCCGTCATCGAACTTAGAAGGGGGAGGCCTCGCGGCCTCCCCCTTTTTTGCGTTTACGGGCTTTTGTCTCACATAGTAGCTGTGTTTTATAACCCTCGTTTGTCGCATCTTCTGTGAACGGGCTACAATAACTTAGTCTGTGCGATATGGAGGTGAACATGGCTGAAGCTGGTATCGGCGTTGATATCGTCGAGATTTCCCGTATGAAATCAATTCTTGAAAAGACGCCGTCGTTTGCTCGGCGTGTGTTTACCGAAGATGAGCGTGCGTATTGTGATGCATCATCGCGTCCCGCTGCTCACTATGCCAGCCGCTTTGCTTCGCGCGAGGCGGTACTTAAAGCTCTCGGCACGGGTTTTAGTCAAGGCGTTGGTCGCAAGGATGTTTCGGTTACGCGTGATAAACTCGGCAAACCGAAGGCGCTGCTTTCGGGCCGTGCTCTCGAGATCGCTCAAGAGCTGGGTGTTGTTGAGGTCGCTCTTTCCATTACGCTTACAGGAGACTTAGCCGTTGCGAATGCCATCGCGATTACCGAAGATGCTCGGCCTAAGCCAAAAGAGGAAAAGGTGAGTACCAAGAAACGCGTAGCGCAGACATTTAAAGAGGCTCGCTCTGTTTTAGATGAGCTTGAGCAGCTGCAGAATTCAGCATTGACGGAGCACCTGGGCGATGCTTCGCAAGATACGCTAGGAGCATAGATGAAACCGGTTTTGAGTACCGAAGAAGTCGTTCGTCTCGAGGATATCATCGAACGCGAAGGGACTTCGAAGGCCGAGCTTATGGAGCTAGCGGGTGAGTTTGCCGCCAACGAGGTCTTGAAGCTCAATCCCGATCGGGTTCTTGTTCTGGTCGGTTTTGGTAATAATGGCGGCGACGGTTGGGTTGCCGCCGATATTCTGAGCCATAAGGGTGTGGACGTCGATATCGTTTCTCCGGTTGAGCCGGATGAGATTCCTGCTGCTCTGGCACGTCATGTTGCTCGTCGTACTGCCGGCCGCGATGTGCACGTTTGCGTCGGCCCCTCGCGTGACGAACTCGAGGTTTTGATCGATAAGGCCGATGTTGTTGTCGATGCCATTTTTGGCACTGGTTTCCACGGGAATCTGCGTGCGCCGTTCTCCATCTGGATTCCTACGGTCAATGAATGCGCCGATTGTGTCGTATCCATCGATGTCCCCTCGGGCCTGAATGCCGAGACGGGCGTTGTTGATGACGACTGCATTCGTGCCGAGCATACGGTGACGATGATTGCGCCCAAGATTGGTCTGTATAGCGCTGATGGCCCTGAGTATGCTGGCGATTTGATCTGCGGCAATCTTTACGACCGTCTTGACGAGGTCATCGATGATGTCGACCACGCCGCCGAGATTGTCGAGCCCGGTGACTTAGTTGATTACTTTGCTCCACTACCTACGAATATCGATAAGTATTCCCGTGGCTCTGTGCTTATTGTCGCCGGATCTGCGCAATATCCTGGTGCTGCCATTATGGCGGCCAAGTCTGCAGCTCGCGCGGGTGCTGGTTACGTGGCAGTCGCGGCTCCTGACGCCTGCGCCAATCTTATTCGCATGGCACTTCCTTCGATTCCCGTCTTTGCTATTCCGTCTGATTCCCGCGGCTCCTTTGGCGCCGCTGCGCGCATGACTGTGTGCGAGATTGCAAAGAAGTACAGCTGTGTACTGTGCGGTCCCGGTATGACGACATCTGCCGGCGCTATGCAGGTGGTTTCGGGCTTGCTCGAGCTTGATGTGCCGCTTATTTTGGACGCCGATGCACTCAACTGCCTTGCTAAGATTGCCATTGACGGTATTGATAGTAATCCCGAGATGTATCGTCGCGAGCAGCCGTTGGTTATGACGCCGCACTATCGTGAGCTTTCGCGTCTGGTTGCCGGTGACGAGGTGAACGACCTTGGTACCGCGATTGCGGCCGCGCAGAAGGTTGTCTGGGCTGCAGGCTCCGACAATCTGGTGGTCATTGCCAAGGGGCCGACGACGGCTATCTGTGGCGTTGAGCGTGTGCTGCTGCCGCTCTCGGGTCCGGCTTCTCTGGCAACTGCCGGTTCGGGTGATGTTCTCGC
>USNX01000288.1 GCA_900556205.1 uncultured Collinsella sp. | reverse complement strand
GCGCTGGTCGGTGCCCTGCTTGTCCAGGCCATAGGCCAGAGCAGCAGCGGTCGGCTCGTTGACGATACGCTTGACGTTGAGGCCGGCGATCTTACCGGCGTCCTTGGTGGCCTGACGCTGGGCGTCGTTGAAGTAGGCCGGGACGGTGATGACGGCGTCGGTGACGGTCTCGCCCAGATACTTCTCGGCGTCGGCCTTCATCTTTGCGAGCGTCATAGCGCTCACCTGCTCGGCGGTGTAGTCCTTGCCCTCGATATCGACGACGGCACGGCCACCCTGGCCCTCCTTGACCTCGTACGGCACGGTCTTGATCTCGGAGGTGCACTCGGAGTACTTGCGGCCCATGAAGCGCTTGATGGAGAACACGGTGTTCTTGGGGTTGGTGACAGCCTGGTTCTTAGCGGCCTTACCCACGACGCGGTCGCCGTCGGCACGGAAGCCCACGACGGACGGGGTGGTGCGGTCGCCCTCGGCGTTCACGATAATGGTCGGAGAACCGCCCTCGAGAACGGCCATAGCGGAGTTAGTAGTACCAAGGTCGATACCAAGAATCTTGCCCATTAGAAATTCCCTCTCTCTTGTGCGTTTGCACCGACTCGGCGGTCTGCCGAACGGTGTTTCGGCTTGTCTTTCAGGATGTAGTGTATCCCCTTATGGGCCGGAATATACAAAATCTAAGTCAATTCATATAAGATTTCTTATTGCTGAGAGTTTAGGTTCTCAAATGCGCAGGTAGATGCGCTGATGGAGTTCTCGGCAAGTCTATCGAGATCTATGTAGAGATGGCTGAGATTTGCGTCCGGGGGTGCCTGGGGCTGCCTTACGGAAAGCTCGTCCCGGTTCGAGCGTGGATTCCGGGTCGTAGTTTCCGTCTGAAGGCCCAACCGGAAACCGTATCCCGTTTTGAGAGCTAATACCGGGTCGCAGTTTCCGCCAGCGGGCCCAACCGGAAACTGCGACCCAGTTTTCGGCTAAATAACGGGATGCCCTTTCCACAGGCGCGCTCAATAGCTCAATATTTCAAGTCACCTTTAGCTAACATTTGCGCAGCTCAACGGCCCCACCTGCGTGTTTTTTAGTAAACCTTGGCATACTCGGCGAACGGTATGAAGATGCCGGCCAGAGGGTATTGCAAACGGTCGCTCCCGTGGTATGTTTTTGCCCGAATCAAACCGGCGCGCATCGTCTGTAGCGTCGGTCAACAGAGAGGAAACTACCATGGCTCATCCCGTAATTGATGCCGACGAGTGCATCGCTTGTGGCGTTTGCGTCGACTCCTGCCCCGCTGGCGTTCTGGAGCTCCAGGACGTCGCTACCGTCGCTGACGAGGACTCCTGCGTCGCCTGTGGCGCTTGCCAGGACGCCTGCCCCGCTGGCGCGATCACCGAGATCGTCGAGGAGTAACAACTCCCCCACCTGCACACTCAAAAGTACACCGTGCACAAAAAAGGAGGCCTCCGCATCGCCGCGGAGGCCTCCTTTTTTGTGCGGATAACTAATTTGGCACCGTCGCAGGTTGAGCTCACGTCAGCGAAAACACCCCTAAGCGAGCAAGGTGACGTGAAAGAGGAGGGAAGCGTACTTTGGGTACGCGACCGACGATTGAACATCAGATTGCCGCTTAGGGGCGTTTGCAGCATCGGCTACGATAGGTCGTCTTCGTAGGGCATTAGGTCCGCCAAGTAGCCTTTCTCCTTGAGCATGGCCTCGATCTCGTCGAGGGTTTGCTCGTCCTCTGCCGCAATGCGATGGAAGTGATAGCCGCTTGTCACCGTCAGCAGCGGAAAACTCTTGCCGCTCTCGATATCGTGCAGGTAGCGCTCAACATCGCGACGGTTGCGAATGTCCAAGTCGGCCGTGATTTTACCGTACACGCGGTGATTGACGATCACGTTGAGCACGGCGCCGCCGGCGTCGACGATGCTCGTGAGCTCATCGCCTGCCTGCTCCACGCTGTGGCGAACCTTGACCAAGCGCGTGGGCACGGCGGGGCTGCTGGGGGCCTCCTGCAGCACATAGCCACGGTTGGTCGCCACGACATCGTGCCCATCGGCACGCAGCAGGGCAATATCCTGAACCACGATCTGAC
>USNX01000287.1 GCA_900556205.1 uncultured Collinsella sp. | reverse complement strand
CCTCGCCGCGAACCTTATCGAGGAGCTCCTTGTGGGCGTCCTCACGGGTCAGGTCGGCGATACGCTCGAGCTCGGAGGTCTGCTTGGCGCAGAGCTCCTCAAGCTCGCGGGAGCGCTTCTCGACCTGACCGGCCTGGCTGGACAGCTGGTGCTCACGCTTGTCGAGAGCGTCGTTTCGGCGATCAAGGGACTCCTCGCGCTGCATCACGCGGTTCTCAAGCGTACGAATCTCGCTCTTACGCTGCTTGTCCTCGGCCTCGGCGGCCTGCTTGTTCTTGATGATCTCCTCTTTAGCCTCGAGCAGAGCCTCTTTTTTGAGGGTCTCGGCCTGACGCTTAGCATCACCGATCAGGGACTCAGCCTGTGCGTGTGCCGACTGGATCTTTTCGTCGGCCTCGTGAAGACTACCCTGCTTGGCGGTGCGCATGTAGGCAATGGCGGCGATGGCACCCAAAACGATGCCAACGAGCGCTGCGATGATAGGCATGCTCACTCCTTTTTATGGATTCGTTACACAACAAAGCGAACCGTCCTTACGAACGGCTCGCGACATTTGAGTAATATGGGCGCAGCTTATGCGGGTCGGATACAGATAAACATATAAACAAACTCATCACAGATGAGCACATATCACAAAGCAAATGACAGTGTTTATCGTACGTTGAACCACAACAACTGTCAAATAAATGGCCCCGGCACGGCGGCTAAAACACGGTGAACGGCAGGGCCACAAAACGCATACGCCTAAACCGCACATTCCTCGCGTTCGGCATCGAGACGTGCCTTAACGGCATCGGCGGCGACGTGATACGAGAAGCCCTTGCCCATCAAAAACCGAACCAGTTTTTCGAATGCGCGCGTCTCTGGAACACGCCGCTTGGCGAGCAGGGCTGACGCACGCGCCAAATCGTCTTCGACGGCAAAATAATCCTCGGGATAACCGGGAATGTCATCGAGCACGACATGACGGCGCTTGAGCTCGGTCTCGATTTTGCGCTGTCCCCAACCGCGCCGCTTGCGCTCCTCGATAAAGTACGAGCAAAAGCGGCTCTCGTCTAAAAAACGATACTCGGTGGCGCGCTCGACGGCGAAATCGATCGCAGGCTGGTGAAAGCCGTAGCGAGCCAGCTTGTCACGGACCTCACCCGTCGCATGGTCGCGGCGCGATAACATCTCGGTCACCATGGTAAGTGCACATTTACGCTCAATAAGCTGCACCGCCTCACGGAAGTTGTCCCAATCACAGGGAAGATCGGGGCGGTTTTTGACATACAGCCGCGCGACCCGCACGGGAATCCAAATGGACCGCTCAAAACCGCCCTCAAGCTCACAATCAATATGTGCGCAAGGCTTTTTGGACGCATACCCGCTCGAGAACGAGGAGGCCGCCTTCTTATCGGGAAAGACGACCGTGGCCTCGGTCACCGTATACGACATGAGCGTAACCGCTACTCGTCGTCATCATCGAGCATGGCGGAACCATCGATGGCGTAAAGCTCGTCAAACTCCTCAGGCGCAGGCTGATCGGTCAGCTCGACCTCGGACGGAGCATCGTCATCAAACTCAAGTCCACAGGCAAGGCGGACCTTATGCTCAATCTCGTCGGCACAATCGGGGTGTTCGCGCAGGAACGCCTTGGCGGCCTCGCGACCGTTGCCGAGCTTATCCTCGCCATAGGCAAACCAGGAGCCCATCTTCTTGCAAATGCCGCACTCGACAGCCATGTCCAGAATCGAGCCCTCCTTAGAGATGCCCGTACCGTACATGATGTCGAACTCAGCAGAACGGAACGGAGCTGCCACCTTGTTCTTAACGACCTTGGCGCGCACGCGGTTACCGATAACCTCGTCCTTAAGCTTAATGCTGTCGATGCGGCGAATGTCGATACGCACCGAAGAGAAGAACTTAAGGGCGCGGCCGCCCGTCGTGGTCTCGGGGTTGCCGAACATGACGCCGATCTTCTCACGCAGCTGGTTAATGAAGATGCACGTCGTGTTGGACTTGGACAGCGAGCCGGCGAGCTTGCGGAGCGCCTGGCTCATCAGGCGAGCCTGAAGACCGACCGTAGTGTCGCCGATTTCTCCCTCGATCTCGGCA
>USNX01000286.1 GCA_900556205.1 uncultured Collinsella sp. | reverse complement strand
TGGTGACCGGGGTGATCAGCGCATTGCGAAGAACGTTGATGCCGACGACGACCTTCTCGGGAACGCCGGCGCCGCGAGCCATACGGACATAATCCTTGTCGAGCTCCTCGACCATGGCGGTACGCACGATACGAGTCATCTGGCCCGTCAGCGGAAATGCCAAGGCGATAGCGGGCATGATCATACGTCCCAGATAGCCAACCGGATTCGTGGTGAAGTGAGGCAGAGCACCCGATGCCGGGAGCACCTTAAGGTAGGAAGAGAACAGCAGGATCAACAGAACGGCAAGCCAGAACGACGGGGTTGCCAAGCCGGCGATGGAAAAGACGCGGATCACTTGGTCCGGCCATTTGTCGCGATACAGTGCCGCGATGACGCCGAGCAAAAACGAAACGACTGCACCGATGGCAAGACCGATAAAGGTCAGCTGCATCGTGACGGGCAGGGCCGTGGAGATGCGTTTGGCAACGGAGTTGCGAGCAGCACCATAGGTGCCCATGTCGCCATGGATCAGATCGCCCATATAGCGCACGTAGCGCACGGGCCAGGGGTCGTCCAGACCATACTTCTCATGGTACTCGGCAACCGCCTCGGGCGAGGCACCGTCACCCAACGCCGTGTAGGCGGGGTCGGTCTTGGAGAACGACATAAGGAAGAACACCAGGACGGTGACGCCCAATGCCATGATCGGCAGCGCCACAAGACGCCTTCCAATCAAACGTAGCAAGTTGTTCACGTTCTCTCCCCTTTCTTTTGTCGGTAGGACCAACTGGTATATGAGTACGGATACTCATTACAAGACCCGAGCGACATCGTTGCCGCCCGGGTCTTTGTTTCAACTATGAGGATACGGTCCCAACGACCGACATCCTGCATACAGACTCAAGCGAGTCTTACGCCTTGACGGTCGCAACGCCCCTGAAGGACATGCTCGTCGTGCCGATGCCCTTGAAGCCATCGAGGGCCTCGCCGTTGGGCGCAGTGGACGGATCGTCCCAGGAAGCGGAGACGGTCTTGACGTGGACAACGGGGTACAGAACGGCGTTGTCGGCAATGATGTCGAAGCACTCGTTCCACTTCTTCTGCTGCTCGTCGCCCTCGGCGGCAAGAGCCTCGTCCATGAGACTGTGGAGCTTCTGCCACTCAGCGGACTCCTTCCACGGGCAACGGGTCTGCATCCAGACGTTGTCGCCGTACCACCAGTTGAGCAGCAGGTCGGGGTCGGCGCCGAAGCAGGAAGGATCGCCAGGGGCAAGGAGGATATCGTAGGCCTCGCCGCCGTCGATGGCAGCGTAGGTGGCCGGCGAGGTATCGGTCTGGATGGTCACATCGAAGCCGAGAGCGTCGAGGTCGTTCTTGACCTGGGCGGCCATGCCCTTAATCTGCTCGTTGTCGGTGGTGCGCAGGGTGATGGCACCCGGAGTGATGCCAGACTCCTCGATGAGCTTCTTAGCCTTCTTGGCGTCGGTCTTGTACACCGTGGAAGCCTCATGATAGTTGGTGAAGCTCTTGGGCAGGTAGCAGCTGGCAGCGGTGGCAAGGCCGGCGAAGGTGTTGCTGACCATCTTCTCGGTGTCGAGCGCATACATGACAGCCTGACGGACCTTGACGTTGTTCCAAGGCTCCTTGGCGACGTTGAACATGATGAAGCGGGTGCCGAAACCCTGAACGTTATCGATCTTGCAGCCGGCGCTCTCAAGCTGGTCGACGGCGTCAGCGGTAACGAGCTCCATAACGAGCGTGGAGCCCTCCTGCTGAGCGGTAACGCGAGCGGTGGGGTCGGTCAGGATGCTGTACTGGATCTTCTTATCCTCGGCAGCATACTCACCGTTGTACTCAGGATTGGGAACCAGGGTAATCTCGGTATCGGAGATAGAGTCGTACATCCAGGGGCCGGAGCCGATCGGCTGCTTGGCGCGATCCTCCTCGGTCTGAGTGGCCGGGGTAACGCGGACGATGGCCAGACGATCCTTGAGCAGGGAGAAGTTGGGGACCTTGGTCTTGACCGTCACGGTGCTGGCGTCCTTGGCCTCGATGGACTCGAAGGGCTGGAAGAACGGAGCATAGGTAGCGGAAGCGGCGCAAGCGGTGTAGGAGGCGAC
>USNX01000285.1 GCA_900556205.1 uncultured Collinsella sp. | reverse complement strand
TCTACGCCCAGGCCATGCGCCGGGCGCTGGATCTGAATACCCGTGCGGCGCTTTACTTTTCCACCAAGGGCGGCAAGCCCGCGCTGCGCGGTGCCGCGAGCGCCGAGCTGTTGGAGCAGGAGCGCGGCGACGGTCGCATTCCGGGCCTTAAGAAGGGCTTCCCGGGCGAGGGCGGCAACATGGACTTCGATACGCTGCTCGATCGCGTGGAGACCGGCATTGCCGAGCGGCTGCGCGAACTCGAGGCGGGCGTCGTGACGGCGGTCGATCCGACATCGGCGCAAGCCGCGCATGCGCGCTGCTCGTATAACCACGAAGGAACGTTTGTAAGGAGGGACGTGTAGACCATGGATCTTTCGACTTTGATGCCGCAACAGCTGCAAGTCGTCAAAACGCTCGACCGCCCGCTGTTTGTCTCGGCGGGCGCTGGTTCGGGCAAGACCTTCACCCTCACGCGCCGTATCGTCTACGCGCTCTCGCCCGAATCCGGTCCGTTCGTTGAGCATCTGGACCAGGTGCTCGCCATTACCTTTACCAAGGACGCCGCGGCCGAGATCCGCGACCGCGTGCGCCGTGCGCTTATCGAAGAGGGCATGGACGAGGAAGCCCTGACGGTTGACGACGCCTGGATTTCGACCATCCACGGCATGTGTTCGCGTATCCTGCGCGCGCATGCGCTGGAGCTGGGCATCGACCCCGAATTCACCGTTCTCACGGATACCGATGAGCTCATGGATCAGGCTGTCGAGCATGTGCTGGGCCGTGCGACGGCGCCCGATGCCGCCCCCGAGCTTGCCGCCTCGCTCAAAGCCCTCTATGCCTGGTACCCCATGGCGGGCGAGGGCGGTCCCTTTGGCGGCGGCACCACCATCAAGGGCTTGGTGCGCGACCTGCTGGAGCTGTCCAGCCAGCTGCCGGGGGGTATGGACGACGTGTGCGTGCTTCGCGGCTGCTCCGATACCTCGGCCCTGGCTGATGCCTATCGTGCGGCGCTCGGCGCGAGCAAGGCCGCGACCGAGAAGGCGCAGGTGGCACTCGAGGCGATCGACACGTTCGAGGCGAGCGACAAGACCATGGCGGATGTGGCGCGGCTCATGATGTCGTGCGGCATGCCGCGTGCGAGCAAGATGTTCCCTAAGGAGAACGTCGAGCTGCTCAAGGCAGAAGCTGCCGACACGTTTGTCAACATTGTGCTGGCTTGCGGCGACCCGGCGCTCGATGCGCTGACAGGGCTCGCCCGTGCCGTAGAGGCGGAGTACCGCGCGCTCAAGGCCGACCAGTCCGCGCTCGATAATAACGATCTGCTGCGCATGGCATACGAGGCGCTGCGTGATTACCCCGCCATCCGAGCCGCCTACGAGGGCCGTTTTAAGATGGTCATGATCGATGAGTTCCAGGACACCGACCAGATGCAGGTCGATCTGATTCGCTACCTGACGGGTGCGGGCGAGCGTGCGCTGTGCACGGTGGGCGACGCGCAGCAGTCGATCTATCGCTTCCGTGGTGCCGAGGTCGAGGTCTTCCGCCGCCAGGAGCGCAAGGTGGGCTCCTCTGCTGCGCCCGAGACGGCTGTCGCATCCGATGCCCCCACCGGCGAGCTCGTCAAGCTCGTGCGCAACTTCCGCAGTCACGACGAGGTCCTGCGCTACGTGGCGCGTGTCTTCGACGGCGATACCGGTGGCCTTATGCAGGGCTTTTTGGATCTTGAGCCGAGCGATGAGCGCGAAGACAAGCTCAGGGCAAAGGCTTCGCGCCGCCAGGCGCTGCTCGTTGCCGGCGGCAGCACCCAGGAGCGAACGCAGGCGAAAGCTCGTGCGATTGCCGAGCGTTTCCGTGCGCTTGCCGATAAAAAACAGCCTCAGGGCGATATGGTGTTGCTGCTGGGCCGTATGACCAATGCCGACGTCTATGCCCAAGCGTTCCGCGACCAGGGACTCGACTGCGTCATCGCGGGCGGTTCGGTCTTTGCCCAGGCTGCCGAGGTGCAGACGATTCGCGCACTGGTGTGCGCGCTTGCCAACCCGGCGGACACGGCGCAGGGCCTTATGCCCTGTCTCTTATACACAATCTGACGCTGCCGACGAAGAGGATAGTGTAGATCTCG
>USNX01000284.1 GCA_900556205.1 uncultured Collinsella sp. | reverse complement strand
GGTCGCAACCATTCGCACTGATGCGCCCGTCGAGCTCGACTTTGACGAAACGTCCTTCCCGGCGTTTTCTGCCGACGAAGTGTCCGCGGCGCTGGGCACACTTGGTATCACCGCCATGCAGAACCGTTTCTTGGCGCTGATCGGCGGCGAGGGCGGGGCTGCTGCTGCCTCCAGTGTGTTTGAGATACCTGCTATGGTTCGCGCAGCCGCCGGCGATGCCGACGCGCTTGGTGCCGTTGCGGCTGAGGTCTCCCGCGCGATTGATGCCGGCGAGTGGGTCGCCGCCGTGGTGGATGACGACAAGGAAGAGGGCGCGCTCTTTGGACTGACGCGCACGCTGTGGTTGGCGACGTCCAAGGGCCTGTTCGCGCTCGAGGAGGGCGACGGCGCCTCCACTGCCGTAGTCGATGGCTTCAACTTCGCTCACGGTGTGATCGCCGGCGTGCTTGCGCGCCTGTTTATGGAGGGCCGCGTGGCGAGCCCGGATACGAAGGCGCTGCTGCACGAGCTTTCGCCCATCGATTCTTCTGAGCCCGAGCTCATGGATCCGCTAGCAGTCGATTCCACGTGCATCTTCGACACCGTGGTCGCCGCTTACCTGTTGGATTCCGACCGCTCCGAGTTTGACGAGGCATATCTGGCCGATACGTATCTGCAGATGGCGCTGCCTGCGGCGCGCGGCGCAGAGGGTGCTTGTGAGGACGCTCCGGCGCCTGCCGCCCGTACTGCGGCTCTGACGCTGGCGCTCGTGGCGCCGTTGCGCGAGTGCATGGCCCGTGAGAATGCCGCCAACGTGTTCGATGGCATCGAGATGCCGCTCGTTCCGGTACTTGCCAAGATGGAGCGCGCGGGCATGCTCGTGGACCCCGACCGTCTGCACAGTCTGTCCGAGGGTCTGGCGACCCAGATTACCGAGGTTGAGCGCAGTATTCGCGACCTGGCGGGTGACGAGACCTTTAATATTGGCAGTCCTATGCAGCTGTCGCATGTGCTCTTTGATGTGATGGGGCTTCCGACCAAGGGCCTCAAGAAGACCAAGCGCGGCTATTATTCGACCAACGCCAAGGTGCTGAGCGACCTTGCGCGTGACCACGAAATCGTGCGTCTGATCTTGGACTGGCGTGAGAAGTCTAAGATCAAGTCCACCTATCTGGACACGCTGGGCCCGCTACGCCGAGGCGACGGCCGCGTACACACTACGTACAACCAGACCATCACGGCAACGGGGCGTCTGTCCTCGAGCGACCCGAACCTGCAGAACATCCCGACGCGCTCTGAGCTGGGCCGTACCGTCAAGACGGCGTTTTCGGCAGGCGAGGGAAGCGTCTTTTTGGCGGTGGACTACTCGCAGATCGAGCTGCGTCTGCTGGCGCATCTCTCAGGTGACGAGCACTTGGTGCGCGCCTTTAACGAGGGCGAGGACTTCCATGCCGAGACGGCGGCGCGCGTGTTCGGTGTGCCGGTGTCCGAGGTAACGCCCGACCTGCGCAGTCGCGCCAAGGCCGTGAACTTTGGCATCGTGTACGGTCAGCAGGCCTACGGTCTGTCGCAGTCGCTGCATATCTCGATGGCCGAGGCGCGCGACATGATCGACCGCTACTACGAGGCCTACCCGGGCGTGCGTACGTTCCTCGACAACGTGGTGGCGCGCGCCAAGCAGACGGGCTACGCCGAGACCATGTACGGCCGCCGTCGTCATATTCCGGAGCTCAAGGCAAAAAATCCGCAACTCCGCGGCTTCGGCGAGCGCACGGCCATGAACCACCCCATGCAGGGCACCGCGGCCGACATCATCAAGATCGCCATGGCCCGCGTAAGCCGCCGCCTGGAAGAGGAAGGCTTTGCCGCCCACATGATCCTGCAGGTACACGACGAACTGGACTTTGAGTGCCCCATCGACGAAGTCGAGCGCCTAACCACCATGGTCCGCGACGTCATGGAGCACGTAGTAGACCTTCGCGTACCGTTGATCGCCGAAGCCAGCACCGGCATAACCTGGGCCGATGCCAAATAAAGGCATATCAACAACCCCAAAGTAACCAAAAGCAGAAGGGGGCTCCTTGCCAACAAGGAGCCCCCTTCGTTCAATTAAATTCAGCCAAGTATCTAGGT
>USNX01000283.1 GCA_900556205.1 uncultured Collinsella sp. | reverse complement strand
CAAATGCACCTTGGGGAACAGACCAGTCGAGCCCCTCGAGCACCGACGCCTCAGCCCCGGGGTAGGTAAAGCTCAGGCCTCGCACCTCAATCGCCGGCGCGGCCGAGCCATATGCCACACCCGCCGCCGAGCCCCTATCAAACCGAGCCATCAGCCAAACCTCTTCTCATCAATCGCGTGCAACGCGCAAGGCAGCACCATCCAGGCAGCGTACACGACATAGCCCAGCCACGGCGCCGGCACCAAGAGCTGAGGATAAAACGAATACTGCGTCGTTGCGGTCCACGCCACTGCCACCGTGGCCACGCCAAACAGCGCAAGCCCAACCAGCGTGGCAACGTCGCTGCGCCCCAGTCGATACCGTGCATACGTCGTACGACGCGTCGCGGCACCCCACCCGCGCGAGCGCATCGCGTCCGCGCGCTCCAGCGAATCTTCCATGCCCCAGCCCATCAATACGCTCGACGCCCGCAGGTGCGAGCGCACGGGGTCGGCCGGCGCGCGGCCCGGCACATCAATCGCATCCTGCACCGCCAGCACCGTACGACCGCGGCGCAAAAACTGCGGGATAAGCCTCATGCACATCGAGATCATGAGCGCGATCACCGGTGCGGCATTACCCAGCAGCGCGAGCACCTTGTCGTATTCGAGCATCGACGCCACCGCCTCAAACCACAGCACGCTCGCCACGAACAGCCCACCCATGCACAGACCGTACACCATGCTCTCCAAATACACCGCGCGCATGCCAATACGGAACAGCTCCGTCGAGCCCGAGGCACTAAACAGCGGATTGAGCACCGCGATAATCAAAATCACCGGCAGCTGCCAGCGAAGTGCGCCCAGCGTGCGGGCAGCCCCACGCGTCGCAAATCCATACGCCAGCCCGCCCGCAAGTGACAGCGCAATCAGCACCGGCTGCATCGAGAACATGGTGAGCCCCAGCGTCAGCACTATATAGAGTGCCGGCACAGCCGGATGCGACATCGAGAACGCCGCAACGGGCTCGCCGCCAAACTCCTCTCGTATGTTGCCCACGGGCACCCCCGTCCCCTCGCTCAAACGACAGCTCCGCAGCACCGACAACGCCGCACGCAAGCAGTGCAAACGCCACGCCGACGGCAGCGACATCGGCCGTCACGCGTCAAACGTTACGCGCTCATCATATGCCTGCGGTATCATATTGCGCCGTGTATCGTTTCCAAACACACGTCTCTATAACGTAACAGGAGATCACATGGACGCAACCGCAATTATCCTCGCTGCCGGCGAGGGCACCCGCATGAAGTCGAACCACTGCAAGATTTCGCACAAGATCCTGGGCAAGCCCATGGTCCAGTGGATCGTCGACGCTACCATCAAGGCCGGCTGCAGCCGCGTCGTGGTCGTCATCGGCAGCCACGCCGACGAGATGCGCGCCCTCATCGACGGCGCCTACGCCAACAGCGCCACCAAGGTCGAGTGCGTCGAGCAGACCGAGCGCCTGGGCACCGGCCACGCCGTAAAGGTCGCGCTCGAGGCCTGCGGCATCGCCGAAGGTCCGGTCGTCGTGCTCAACGGCGACCTGCCGCTCATCACCGCCGACACCGTCGCCAAGTTCGCGCAGACCGTCGCTACCGGCGAGCTCGCCTGCACCGTCATGACCATGACCCCGCCCGAGCCCTTCGGCTACGGCCGCATCAAGCTGGGCGCCGACGGCCAAATCGAGCGCATCATCGAGCAGAAGGACTGCACGCCCGAGCAGGCCGCCACGCTGCTCGAGTGCAACGCCGGCTGCTACGCCTTCGACGGCGCGCAACTCGCCGCACACATCGACGCGATCGGCAACGACAACGCGCAGTCCGAGTACTACCTGCCCGACATGCTCGAGATTCTCAAAGGCCACGGCCAGGCAGTCTCCATCTTCCACTGCGACGACTACCGCGACGGCCTGGGCGTCAACAGCCGCATCCAGCTCGCACAGCTCACCGCCATCGCGCGCGACCGCATCAACGAGCATTGGATGGCCGAGGGCGTTACCTTCATCGACCCCACGCAGGCCTGGATCGGCCCCGACGCTACCATCGGCCGCGACACCGTCGTGTGGCCGCAGACGCATCTGATCGGCCACGTC
>USNX01000282.1 GCA_900556205.1 uncultured Collinsella sp. | reverse complement strand
AAGCCTGCCATCGCGCCGTTGGGGTTGGCGGCTGCCGCGCGCATTGCGTCGCTCTGGGCGCTGGCGATGTTGGCTGCCGCCATGGTGGGATCGCGCATGACCGCGGCTTTCTGCAGGTCCTTGATCATCTGCTCGTCCTCTTGCGAGGCGGCGATGGAGTTGACGCCAAAGCTCACGATCTCGACGCCGCGCAGGTCACGCCAGTCGGCAGAGAGGACCTCGTTGAGCGCGCGGGCGAGCTCGGTGGTGTGGCCGGGGATGGCGCTGTAGCGGATGCCCATCTCCGAGATCTTGGCAAAGGCGGGCTGCAGGGCGGTGAGCAGCTCGGACTTAAGCTGGCTGTCGATCTTGTCGCGCGTGTAGCTATCGGTCACGTTGCCGCATACGTTGGTGTAGAACAGCAGCGGGTTGGTGATGCGGTACGAATACTCGCCGTTGCAGCGCACGGAGATGTCGACGTCCAGGCCAATGTTGTTATCGACCACGCGGAAGGGCACGGGCGAGGCGGTGCCGTACTTGTTGCCGATGATCTCCTTGGTGTTGATGAAGTAGACGCGCTGGTCCTTGCCTGCATCGCCGCCAAAGGTAAAACGGCTGCCGATATTGGCGAAGGTCTCCTTGATGGAATCGCCCAGGTTGCCGCTAAAGACGCTCGGCTCGCTGCCGGTGTCGAAGACGAACTCACCGGGCTCCAGCGCGACTTCGATGATCTTGCCGTTTTGCACCACGAGCATGCCTTGTCCGTCGTTGACGGCGATGACCGAGCCGTTGGAGATGACGTTGTCCTCGCCGCGCGTGTTGGAGCTGCGGCCACCGGTACGTTTGCTGCCCTTGCAGGCCAAGACGTCAGCAGGCATCGATTCGCAGTAGATAAATTCCTTCCACTGGTCGGCCATGACGCCGCCGGCAGCTCCCAATCCAGCTTTCAAGAGTCCCATGGTGATCTTCCTTTCTCGTCAAAGGCCGGGTGGTATTGGTTGGATTGCTTAGTCGTCCTTGTCGTCTTTCATGACAACGGTGGTCTCGGTGTGGCTGAAGGTGTCGTGTTTCTCGGTCAGGTCGAGCTCGCCACAATACTCATCGGCACAGGTTGCTTCGTTGGCCGTCTTGAGCTGGCCTACCAGTAGCACGTCTCCGATAATCACGATGATCAGCGGCGCGATGATATTGATAAGGATGCCCTCGATATCAAAGGTGAGGTAATCCGGATCGAAGGCGTATTCCCCCATAAAGAGAATCTGGGAGAGGATAAATCCGATCATAAAGAACAGCACCGAGGCGATGACGAGCTTGGGCTTGGAGCAGGGGAGCTCGCCGACCAAGCGGCCGGTCTGGCCGTTCATGGCAAACAGGTAGCTCTTGCCGTTCCACGAGGTGGAGAGCATCCAGACGGGGAACAGGGCGTAGTCGCTGTCTTCCCAGGTGTAGTCGAGCTGCTTGCTTTCGACCGTGGCATCGTCGTATTCGTCGACGACGGTCTCGCGCAGGGCCGAGATTGTGCTTTCTTCCATACGGCGCTCGGCGCGCGCCTTGCAGGTCTCGCAGTCCTCGTCGTAACGGTTGGCGATGTAGCCGGGCATATATGCGACCGAGAACGGACGCAGTGCGTCGTAGTCAAACGGCTCGATGGCGTCCATGTGGCCGTCGGGCATCTTGGATGATCCGTCGACGGGCACGCGCTTAAACGAGATATTGCCCTTGCGATAGGCATCGTAGTGGTCGGTGGTCGTGACGGTGCGGTCGGATTCCTCGGTCACGGTCTCGTTGGTCGCGTCAAAGTACACTTCGCCGTCAACGCGGGCGCCGTAGAGCCAAAACGGCACGTAGACACCTTGGACCTCGTCGATGTGGTTGCCGGTGACAAAGCTCTTGGGCAGCAAGATCTTGCCCTTGTAGTGTTCCTTGAGTGCGGCCGTGACGTCATCGCGCCCGAGCTTAAACGGAATCACCAGGTCGGGCGAGAAGTCGCCAGAGAGCTGGCCGGGCGCCACGGCGGAGTTGCCGCAGTACGGGCAGGTGGTGACGGCGACGGTGCCGTCGGACACGAGCTCGGCGCCGCACGACGAGCAGATGTAGCCGGCGTTTTGGGCGAGCTCCTGCACGGCATCGTCGGCAGCAGGTTTGGGA
>USNX01000281.1 GCA_900556205.1 uncultured Collinsella sp. | reverse complement strand
GTTTTGGACTTGCGGTAGTTGGGAAGCTCGACCATCAGGTCTTTCATGGCGCGGCAGGCGTCAGTCACCTTGTGGGCGATGACGATGGCGTCGGGATGGATGCTCTGAATGTTGGTGAAGTAGACGCGCTGCACGACGCCCTCAATACGGTCGAGCACGGTGTCGAGCGCGCAGCTCATCAGATCCAGATCCTCGCGCTCGAGCGGGGTGATAAAGGCGGTGAGCAGGGCGTCTTCGAGCTCGTGGTGCTTCTTGTCTGCCGCATGCTCAATCGCATGCATCTTATTGAGCATGTCGTGAATCTGCGCGGGATCGAAGTTCTCAAAAATCTTGGTGAGCAGCTCTGCGGCCTGGACGGCGAGGTCGGCGCAAGCGACGTAGTTGTCAAAGTAGAACGAATCGGGTTTCTTTGCCATGGGTGGGTCCTTTCGAGGCGAAGACGGGTGGGCGAAGTGTTGCGGTCCGGATGGACGTTCGGTTTGATTAGAGGAACATCATGAACAGCTTGGCCATGACAAAGCTGATGAGTCCGCAGGCGGGGAAGGTGAAGAACCAGGTGAACATCATGTCCTTGACGACTCCGAAGTTGATGGCCGAGAGGCGCTTGACGGCACCGACGCCCATGATGGCGCAGGTCTTGATGTGTGTGGAGGACACGGGGATGCCGGTAAGGGTGGCAAGCAGCAGGTTCGCGGCGCCCGCGAGGTCGGCGGAGAAGCCCTGATACTTCTCGAGCTTAACCATGCTCTGGCCGACGGACTTGATGATGCGCTCACCGCCCACGCTGGTACCGATACCCATAGTGGCCGAGCACAGCAGCATAATCCAGATGGGGATGCCGGCATCGCCGACGCTGGTCTGGCCGTTTGCGAAGGCCACGCCTAAAAAGAGCACGCCGATGAACTTCTGTCCATCCTGCGCGCCGTGCATAAAGCTCATGGCCGCAGCGCTCGCGATCTGAGCGTATTTAAAGAAGACATTGGCACGTCGCCTGTTGGCGGCGGCGAAAAGAATCGAGACGAGTTTGCACAGGACCCAGCCCATGACAAAGCCCAGGCCGATGGAGAGCGCCAGGCCGTAGATGACCTTCATCCACTCGTGGACGTTGACGCTGCTCGCGCCGCCGAGGGCGATAGCGGCACCGGTCAGGCCGGCGATAAGGCTGTGGCTTTGCGAGGTGGGGATGCCAAAACGCGACGCTGTGGCGCCGTAGACGACGATGGAGAACAGGGCCGCGCACAGGCAGGCGAGCGCCATGGTGTTGTTTCCGCCAAAGTCGACGATATGCGAGATGGTATTGGCGACGCTCGCATTAAAGTGCGTCATGATGAGCACACCGAGGAAGTTGAATGCGGCGCTCATGAGAATGGCGGCGCGGGCGGGCATGCAACGCGTAGTGACGCAGGTCGCGATGGCGTTGGGCGCGTCGGTCCATCCATTGACGAAGATGGCGCCGAGCGCGAGGATCACGGTGACGGCAAGGACTGGGTTCGACACAATTTGGCCGAGGAAGGTTGAGAACGTTACGTCCATATATGGGCTTTCTCGAAGTTTGCAGGCACGTTACAAAAACATGATAAATCGTATCACCTCCTGCGGGTTTCTTTACCGAGTTCTGATGGGAGAAGTGAATTTTTTGGCACTAATATTGAATATTAGCCCTGTTGACCGCGGGTGTTCTTTTTGCTAACACACCATGAGGACACGTGTGCGTGCCCCAACATCCCAAAACCACAGTCTGTTCGCTTTACAATATGCAAACATGCGTTCGATAATAGGAGGCATGGAATATCGACAGACAGATGGCAAAACTCGGCGCGTGCACAAGCAGTATGTGGACGTCGTGGCTCGCATCCTCGCGGGCGGACAGGTCGTGCCGGTCACCGTCTGCTGGGTCGACGGTCGTTGCTTTACGATTGACGAAATTATCTCGACCACCGGGTTTGGCCTGATGGTCCACGGCATCCGTACGGCAACCTATAAGGTGCGTTTTGGCGGGCACGCGACCGAGTTGTATCTGGAGGACCAGACGCGCGAGCGGGCGGACGGCTCGCAGGCACACGTGATGGGGTGGTGGGTCTGGGCCTTTGATCGCACGCTCGAGGGCGAGCGCCGTAGGTAAGGACGTACG
>USNX01000280.1 GCA_900556205.1 uncultured Collinsella sp. | reverse complement strand
CAAGAAGCAGGGCGGCGTTGATGACGCCGCTGCCGCGGGACTGGTCGAGGAAACGGCTGCCGCGTCGACCGAGCTGGATGACGCCGCCAAGGCTGCAGCCGAGCGCGAGGCTCGCCGCCAAGCGCTCTACGAGGAAAACGAGCGCGCCGAGGACGAGCGCGCCCGCGCCGATGCAGAGCGTATGCGCGACGTGGACGACGAAGACGAGGACGAGACGCCTCGGGATACCTGGGCGACGGTGCGCCGCCTGTGGAGTGAGGCTGCCGGCGACCACTGGCGCTTCTATATCGTGTTCGCGAGCATTGTGTTCTATGTCATCTTTAACACCGCCGCGCCGGCATATAGCGCCCGCGTGATCGATGAGCTGTGGGGCCACATTCAGGTAGCGTTTGTCAACAACGCCACCTTCAGCATCACCTGGGAGAACTGCGGCAGGACTATCTTCATCTACTTTTTGATTTGGACGGCCGCTGCTTCGTTCTACGCGCTCCAGAGCTTTTTGATGTCGAGCGTGGCCGAACGCCTCAATCTGCGCCTGCGCAACCGCATCGCGCAAAAGCTCAACCGTCTGCCGCTCGCCTATTTTGACGCGCATCGTCCCGGCGAGGTCGTCAGCCGCGCGACCAACGACCTGGACAAGATGTCCGAGAGTATGCAGCGCGGATTGCTGCAGCTGCTGGTATCGATCGGTACCGTGACGGGTGCCATCATCATGATGTTCGTGTTTAGCGTGCCGCTCACGCTAGTCTTTTTGTTCTTTATGGCGTTGTCGCTGCTGGTGACCAAAGTGGTCTCGCGTCGCACGCATGACGTGACCGGTGAGCGCCAGGAGTGGGTGTCCAAAATTACGAGCGCGGTCGAGGAAGGCTATTCGGGCCGTTTGGTGATTCGCGCGTTTAACCGCGAGCACCAGAGCTCTGCCGAGGTGCACGAGGCTTCGAAGGAACTGGCTCGTGTGAGCACCAAGGCCGACTTTATGATCAATGCTGTCGGCCCCGCGGTGCGCTTTATCGGCCGTTTGGCGCAGATCGTTATTGCGCTTGTGGGCTGCAGCATGCTGGTTGCCGGTCACATGACCGTCGGCGTGTTCCAGGCGTTCTTCCAGTTTATCTACGAGGCGTCCGAGCCCATGACGCAGTTGTCGTTTACCTTCAACTCGCTGCAGAGCGCGCTGGCGAGTGCAGAGCGCGTGTTCGACCTGCTCGATGAGCCCGAGATGGAGGCCGATCCGCTGCCGGACAAGGCCGCCAAGCTGCCGGGTCGCGTGGAGGGCCGCGTCTCCTTTGAGCATGTGCGCTTTGGTTATTCGCCCGACAAGCCGCTTATGCGCGACGTGTCGTTTACCGCCGAGCCGGGCCAGAAGATTGCCGTGGTGGGAACCACGGGCGCAGGCAAGACGACGCTCATCAACCTGCTCATGCGCTTCTACGAGATTGACGGCGGGCGTATTACGCTCGACGGCGTGGATACGAGCCGCATGGATCGCGGCGAGCTACGTCAGCAGTTTGGCATGGTGCTGCAGGACGCCTGGCTGTTCGACGGAACGATTGCCGAGAATATCGCCTATGGCTGCCCCGAGGCGACGCGCGAGGAAATCGTTGCGGCCGCCCGTGCTGCGCAGGTCGACTTCTTTGTGCGCACCATGCCGCAGGGTTATGACACGCGGGTGGCCAACGATGCCGAGAGCATCAGCCAGGGCCAGCGTCAGCTGCTGACCATCGCGCGCGTGCTGCTCAACAACCCGGCGATTCTCATCCTGGACGAGGCGACGTCGAGCGTGGATACGCGTACCGAGCTTGCCATCGGCCGCGCCATGGACGCGCTCATGCGCGGGCGCACGAGCTTTGTGATCGCGCATCGCCTGTCGACGATCGTGGATGCCGACCTGATTCTGGTCATGGATCACGGCAACATTATCGAGCAGGGCACGCATAAGGAGCTGCTGGCTGCCGAGGGCGCCTACGCCGACCTCTATCTGAGCCAGTTCGCATAATGTGACAAAGGGACAGCCCCACATGTCACATCAAAAAGAAAGGCGCGCCGGGGATGAATTCCCTGGCGCGCCTTCTTGTGTTGATGCGGGCTTGTACCGTTCGCAGCCCTAGCGTTCGTCCACGAGCTTGGCGACGAGGGCCTTGAGC
>USNX01000279.1 GCA_900556205.1 uncultured Collinsella sp. | reverse complement strand
ACTGTTGGTGCCATAGACGCGCGTCTCCAGGACCTCGACATCGGTACCTTCAAGTGCCGCCTCGATTCCCGGCAGCGCCGCAGCCAGGGCTCGCTTGCCGCCAATGATGGCGACTTTCTTCGCGCCGTACTCCGCCAGTGCGGTTGGCAGCTCGGTAAAGCAATCCTCGCCAACGGTGTAGTCGCTCATTCCAATCGTGCGCATAGCAACCTTCTTTCGTTCGATAAAGTGCTTTCAGGTATTTTGCTCCTAGAGAAGGGCTGTAATAGCGAGAAATTTCGAACGTATAAAACCAGTGTTGAGGGTTTTTTGCCGGCGCGGAACGTGCTAGCATACTCCGCATAAGCGTTGATGGGGACGAGTAGTCGGCCGTCCGCATGCTACAGAGAGCGGGGAGCGCTGAGAACCCGTGCATGCGACCGATGAAAATCACCCCGGAGCTGCGGTCCCAACGGACGTGCCGTGCAGGTTCGTCTTAGTAGACATCGCCGAGATGGTCGTCGATACAGGCCAGCCGAGTAACGGATGCGAGCGCGCGAATATGCGGGCGAGGGCATCTAAGCTGGGTGGTTAAGCGAAGAGCTTTTATGGGCAGGCTGCCCGTTTTGTGGCGCTTCGTCCCAGCTTGTAGGGACGGGCGCTTTTTTGGTGCCCAACGGGCGTGCGCGCCCACGACATGAAAGGGGTACCGTGGCAAACGAGTACAAGCAGACGATGAATCTGCCCAAGACCGGTTTTCCCATGCGTGCCGGTCTTTCCAAGTCCGAGCCCAAGCGACTCAAGGACTGGCAGGACAACAAGGTCTACGAGCAGGTTCTGAAGAAGAACGAGGGTCACAAGAAGTTCGTGCTTCACGACGGTCCTCCGTACGCCAACGGTCCGATCCACATCGGCCATGCCATGAACAAGATCTCCAAGGACATGATCAACCGCTACTGGATGATGCAGGGCTATGAGGTTCCCTATGTCCCCGGTTGGGACTGCCATGGTCAGCCGATCGAGCATAAGGTCGAGGAGAAGCTCGGCACCGAGAAGTTCAACCAGACCCCCACGGCCAAGATCCGTGAGCTCTGCAACGAGTTCGCTGTCGAGAACATTGAGCTGCAGAAGGCCGGCTTCCGCCGTCTGGGCGTGCTCGGCGACTGGGACAACCCCTATCTGACGCTCTATCACCAGCACGATGCCGCCGACATCGAGGTCTTCAAGGCCATGTTCGATAAGGGCATGATTTATCGCGGCCACAAGCCGGTTCACTGGTGCAAGCACTGCCACACCGCGCTGGCCGAGGCTGAGATCGAGTACTCCGATGAGACGAGCCCGTCCATCTTCGTGCGCTTTGAGATGACCTCCAAGCCCGCCGGCCTCGAGAACTTCGACGGCCCGGTTGACTTTATCATTTGGACGACCACGCCGTGGACCATCCCCTCCGACCAGGCCGTTTCCCTTAAGCCCGGCGCCGCCTATGTCGCCGTTGAGCACGAGGGTCGTGCCGAGGTCATGCTCGAGGACCTGGCTCCCAAGTGCTGCGAGGAGTTTGGTTGGGAGTACACCCCGGTTATGGTCGACGGTAAGCCCTATGTGGTTCCCGCCGAGACCTTCCACCACATCCACTACCAGCAGCCGATCTTTGACGGTGTCGAGGGCGTGGCGCTGCTGGCTGATTACGTCGGTGTCGACGACGGTACCGGTATCGTCCACAACTCGCCCGGCCACGGCGTCGACGACTACTTTGCCTGCCTCAAGGAGGGCATCACCGACATCTGCATGCCGGTCGATGACGACGGCAAGTTCTACACCGGTGAGGAGTTTGGCACCGGTGGCCCCTTCAGTGGTATGGATACCGATGAGGCCAACCCGCACATCATCGAGTTCCTTCGCGAGCGCGGCACCCTGGTTCTCGAGAAGAAGATCACGCACAGCTATCCGCACTGCTGGCGCTGCAAGCACCCGGTGCTCTTCCGTGCTACCGACCAGTGGTTTGTCTCGATGGACAAGACTGGTTTGCGCGAGCAGGCTGGCAAGGAGGTTCGCGAGAACGTCAAGTGGTATCCGGCTCACGCCGCCAACCGCATCGGCGCCATGGTCGAGCAGCGTCCCGACTGGTGCATCAGCCGTCAGCGCAACTGGGGCGTGCCTATCCCC
>USNX01000278.1 GCA_900556205.1 uncultured Collinsella sp. | reverse complement strand
GTATTGCGGCGCGTGCACAGCACGACGCGGCGCGACGGGATCTCCTCGGCCAAATGCAGCTTGCGCACGACGCCGCGGTTCAGGCCGGAGAGCGACAGCTCCTCCGTCACACCCGCCACGCCGAGGCCGATACGCGCCAGCGAGATGAGCAGGTTATGGCTGGCCAGCTCGATCTCCGGCTGCAGGCGCAGACCCCGCTGCAGGAAGCAGTCCTCCAGGAAGCGGCGCGAGCTTGCCTCGCGTTCGAGCAGGATGAGCGGGAATTCGCTGATCTCCTGCAGCGTATACACGCGGTCAAAATCGCAGGGATAATCCGGCGCCGCCACGAACACCGTGTGCGTATCAAAGCACGGGAAAACGGAAAAACTGTCTGCATCCGGCGTGTAGGTCGCAAACGCAAGCTCGACCTGCCCGCTGCCGAGCAGCTGCAGCACGCGGCGGCTCGTTCCGTTCAGGATGCGCACATGGATATGCGGATATTGCTGATGGTAGTCCCGCAGGAAGGGCAGAAGATAGTATTTCGTCAACGTGCTGCTCACGCCGATGGACAGCTCGCCCTTCAGAAGCTCACGCGACTGCGCGATGCGCTCCTCCCCCGCCTCGAGCAGGGACAGCGCCTGCGCTGCATAGTCATAGAGCACGCTCCCCTCCGCCGTGAGCGTCACGCCGCGCGCCGTCCGCGAAAACAGCCGCACGCCGAGGGCGCTTTCGAGCTGCTGCAGCGACTGGCTGACAGCCGACTGCGACAAATAGAGCTGCTTTGCCGTCCGGGAGATATTTCCCGTGTCAGCAATTGCTTTAAATATCCGGTATTGCTCCAGCTTGACTGTCATGGTCTCACACCCCATCAGAATTATTGATGTCTTGCATAAGATATTCATGTTTTACTTATGCCTAGGTTTGTATTATAATAGGCGCGTTGTGTGAAATCAAGCCCATCGGGCAGAAACAGGAGCAGAAGTATTATGAGCAATTGTGCAGTCGTCGGCATCAACTGGGGCGATGAAGGCAAGGGCCGCATGGTCGACCTCATCGCAAAGGATTATGATATTGTCATTCGCTATCAGGGCGGCAACAACGCCGGTCATACCATCGTCAATGAGTACGGCAAGTTTGCCCTGCATCTCATCCCGTCCGGCATTTTCTCCGAGGGCGTTGTGAATGTGCTCGGCAACGGCGTCGTCATCGATCTGGAAGACCTGTGCCGCGAGATCGACAATCTCCGTGCGCACGGCATTCGCATCACGCCGGAGAATTTGAAGATCTCGGAGCGTGCCACCATCGTCTTTCCCTTCCACCGCGCACTCGACGGTCTGGAGGAAGCCCGCCTGAAGGATCGGAAGTACGGCTCCACGCTGCGCGGCATCGCGCCCGTTTATTCCGATAAATATCAGAAGAAGACCGTCATGCTCGGTGAGCTGCTCTACCCGGAGCACCTCAAGGCGCATCTGGCCACCATCCTGGAGTGGAAGAACCTCATCATCCACAATGTCTACGGCGCAGAGCCCTACAAGCTCGAGGACATGCTCGCCTGGTGCGAGGAGTTCGGCGGCAAGCTTCGCCCGTTCCTGTGCGACGTGCCCAAGTACCTCTATGAGGCCGAAAAAGCCGGCAAAAACATCATGTTCGAGGCCCAGCTCGGCGCTCTGCGCGACATCGATTTCGGCATTTATCCCTACACGTCCTCCTCTTCGTCCATCGCCGGCTATGCCTGCGTCGGCGCCGGTATGCCGGGCAGCCATGTGGACCGTACCGTCGGCATCGTGAAGGCCTATTCCACCTGCGTCGGCGAGGGTCCGTTCACGGCGGAATGGTTCGGCGAGCACGCGGTCCGCCGCCTCGCGGCAGACGGCAAATGCCTCGGGCAGGAGGTCGTCGAGGTCCTCGCCGCCCTGATAGCGCTTGCGGAACTCGTCCGTCTTTTCACGCAGCTGCTCATCCGTCAGCGCCTTCATCTCGTCCTCCATGGACTCGATGCGCGTGACGAGCGGCATAAGCTTCTTTACTTCACGCTCCGAGCGGGTGCCGAAGATTTTTTGAATGATTCCCATAGGATGAAGGTCGTAAAGGTCTCGCCGCGCTGCTGCATAAGGCGGTCGAGAATGACGCACATCTCCTCGCGCGTGATGAGCGCCTCGGGGCGATAGGAGCCGTCC
>USNX01000277.1 GCA_900556205.1 uncultured Collinsella sp. | reverse complement strand
CATGCGTGAGCTGTTGGGTCCCGATGCCCTGATCGTGACTCCGGGTGTGCGTCCGGTTGGTGCCGCCCTTGGTGACCAGTCCCGCGTGGCGACGCCTTCCCAGGCTATCGAGCGTGGCGCAAGCCACATTGTGGTGGGCCGTCCCATCACCGGTGCCGACGATCCGGTTGCCGCCTTTGACGCCATCGTCGCCGAGCTGGTCGAAAACGTCGCGTAAAAGATTCCCCTAAGTCACCACTTTTGGGTCTCATTAGCACAAAATAGCCCCTGTGCCTGCGTAAACTTTCCCATCCTTTGTGTGGAATCGCAGGTCAGGGGCTTAACTTTGGGCGCAGTATATTGCACTTTTTGCGGGTATCGTCTAACCTATGGAGCCGCGATTGGGCATTTTGTACGTTCTACGTGCTAAAATGCCAATTATTGAATCAGATATAACCCAACTATTTGGAGGTACGAATGGCACTCCCTCAGCTTACCGATGAGCAGCGCAAGCAGGCTCTTGAGAAGGCTGCTGCCGCACGTCACGCCCGCGCTGAGCTTCGCGAGCAGATTAAGAAGGGCGAGAAGTCCCTCGAGTCCGTGCTCAACTCCGATGACCCCATCGCTTCCCGCATGAAGGTTTCCACCCTCATCGAGTCTCTCCCTGGTTATGGCAAGGCCAAGGCCGCCAAGATCATGGAGGAGCTCGGTATCTCCGCTACCCGTCGCGTCCAGGGCCTCGGCGTCCGTCAGCGCGAGCAGCTCCTCGAGCAGCTGACCAAATAAGTGAGCGCTCAGGATTCCAAGCTCTTTGTGATTTCTGGACCGTCAGGCGCAGGCAAGGGTACGCTCGTCACTCGTGTGCGCGAGCGCCGCTCGAACCTGGGCCTGACGGTTTCGGCTACCACGCGAGCACCACGCAAAGGTGAGGTCGACGGCGTCAACTACTTTTTTCTGACGCGCGAGGAGTTCGACCGCCGCGTGGCAAACGGTGAGTTTGTTGAGTGGGCCGAGGTCCACGGTAACTGCTACGGCACGTTGGTGAGCGAGGTCACATCCAAGCTCGCCTCGGGCGCGTCTCTGATTCTGGAGATCGATGTCCAGGGTGCCCTGCAGGTGAAGGAGCGTTTCCCCGAGGCCGTGCTGATCTTTATCAAGCCGCCTTCGCTTGAGGTGCTCCGCGAGCGTCTGGTCGGTCGCGGTACCGAGACGCCCGAGACAATCGAGCTGCGTATGGCAAACGCCGCCGATGAGCTTGCCCTTGCCGACCGCTACGACGACGTCGTGGTTAATGACGATCTCGACCGCGCGACCGATGAGCTCGTTCGCGTTCTCGATATGCATGAAAGGATCTGAGGTCCGTGTCCGTTGTAAAGCCTTGCATTGACGATCTTCTGGAGAAGACCGATCACAACCGCTTCCTGCTCGCTTCGCTTGCCTCCAAGCGCGCCTGCGACATCAATAGCATGCTGCGTGGCCAGCACAACCGCGTGCTTGCCGTCCAAGATGTCGATGACATTACCATCGGGCTTTCCGGTGCCGATACCATCTCGATGGCTATGGACGAGATTGTCGACGGCGACATCTCTTACGATGAGGCCCGTTACGAGAAGGCGCTCGGCCACAAGGTTGCTGAAGCCTAAATGGCGGCTCGCGTCTGCCTGGTCCACTATCACGAGGTTGGACTTAAGGGTAAGAACCGCGCACATTTTGAGCATATCCTCATGGATAACATCAAGGCGGCCTTGGCCGCCTTTTCCGTGAATGCCGTGTCTCGAATTTCCGGTTATATCCTCGTGACCTTTAACGAGCATCAGGCCGACGAGGCGGCTCGTGTCATTCGCACCGTTCCCGGCGTTGCTCGCGTGTCTTTGGCGTATCACACCAATCGCGACCCTCAGGAGTACTGTGCCGCCGCCGTGAAGGCGCTGCGTGAGTTTGGCCCCTTCGATTCGTTTAAGGTGCATGCCAAGCGCTCCAATACCGACTATGAGCTCACCTCGATTGATATCAATCGACAGGTTGGCGAGGTGCTGTGCGAGGCGTTCCCCGATAAAAAGGTTCAAATGCACGATCCCGACGCGATGGTTCACGTGCTGGTTGTTCAGGGTAGCGTTTATGTGTACGCGCGCTCCGAGCGCGGTGTGGGCGGTCTGCCGGTGGGCTCTGCCGGTAAGGTCGTGAC
>USNX01000276.1 GCA_900556205.1 uncultured Collinsella sp. | reverse complement strand
TAGCAACCGTGCGACGGCGTGTGCGCGGTGCCGGCTTCTCGGTCGGCTGGTCGGCGGCAGGGGTCTCGGGCACAGACGGAGCTGCAAGCTCGGTCAGAGCCGCGGCCTCGCGCTCGGCAGCACGACGGCGGGCGCGCACCACCTGAGCCTCGCTAATCTGCGCCAACGCACGTGCCTGCGCGACCTCATCGGAAATCGGCGCCGAGGAGTCAGCTGCAACGGTGCGCTTGGCGCGCGTCGTCCGCGTGGTACGGCGCTTGGGCTTGGTGACCTCCTCGCCGTCAGCGGCAGGCTTGGCCGTGCGGCGCATGCGCTTGGGCTTTGCCGGAGCAGCCTCCTCACCAGTTGCAGGCACGGCCTTCTCAGCCGCTACAGGCGTAGGCGTCGAAGCAGCCTTAGGCGTCTCAGGAGCCGAGGCTTGCGCGGGCGCCGCGACCTGGTCCGACGCAACCGGTGCAGCGGGAGCGGCTTGCGTCATCGTTATTTCGTTTTCTTGCTGTTGATCAGACACAGTGTTTGCTCAACTTTCTTTTCAAGCCCTGTGATCACATGCTCCCTGCATAAACCTTCAGGGCGGCTAAACAGTCTAGCTCCGTCAAATACCGACGGACATCATTGATCTGTATCGAGATATTTGCGTCATATACGCAGCGTTAGTGTAACACAACCGCAACCACCTGCAACTTAGTCATTGAGGACGTTCTTAAACGACTAGTCAAAAGGGACAATCTTTGGTTTAACACCCACAAATCTGACTGCCTCCGCCAAAACTGTGGCGGTTTACTACGATGAATCGCTCAACCGCGATCACTCCGAAACTTGTTGAACTAAAACCGCAGGTAGATGCCTTGCACTTTTTTGCGAAAAGCCGGTGTAGTTGGAATTTCTCATTTCATCGTAGTAAACCGGCATAGTTTCGTATTTCCAGCAGTTCCAAATTCGTCAATACGTCGGCGTTTGCAAAAAAGCCCGACCTCCGTGGGAGATCGGGCTTTCAAGGCTTAGTTAAACCAAGTCTGTACGGTCAAATGACTCGCAGATTACATCTGCTCGGGTGCGGAAACGCCAACGAGGGTGAGCACCAGGGCGAGCGTCACGCGGACGGCATCGCAAGCGGCCAGACGGGCACGCGAAAGCTCGGGGTCGACGGGACGGCCCTCGCTCGGCAGCACCTGGCAGGCAGCATAGAAGCTGTGGAAGTCGCCGGCGAGCTCCTCGGCAAAGTGCGTCAGACGGAACGGAGCGCGGTCGCGAGCGCAGCTGGCGATGAGGTCGGTGAGCTCGTTGAGCTTACGCGAAAGGGCGAGCTCGGTCGGGTCGGTCAGCAGCGAGTAATCGACGTTCTCACCGATGGCCTTCGCGGCGACGGCCTTCATGCCCATCTCGTCAGCCTGCTCGGGCGTAACGTCAGCGGCACGGCGCAGGATGGAGCACACGCGGGCGTGAGCATACTGCACGTAATAGACCGGGTTGGAGTTGTCGCGCTTCTTAACAGCCTCGATATCGAAGTCGACCATCTGGTTGGAGCTCTTGGAGATGAGCGTGTAACGAGCGGCGTCGGAGCCGACCTCGTCGACGAGCTCCTGCAGGGTCACCATGGTGCCCTTGCGCTTGGACATACGGACGGGCTTGCCGTTGCGCAGCAGGTTGACGAGCTGGCCCAGCAGAACCTCAAACTTGCCGGGGTAACCCAGAGCGTCGCAGACGCAGCGGACGCGCTCGATGTAGCCGTGGTGGTCGGCGCCCCAGATGTCGATGACGTGGTCGACGCGCTGGAACTTATCCCAGTGATAGGCAACGTCGGAGGCGAAGTAGGTGTACTCGCCGTCGGACTTGATCAGGACGCGGTCCTTGTCGTCGCCCAGGTCGGTGGAGCGGAACCACAGGGCGCCGTCCTTGGTGTAGAGGTAGCCCATCTTGTCGAGCTTCTCAAAAGCGCGGTCGACGGCGGAGGTGCCGGCGGTCTCGCCCTCGGTATCCTTCACGTACAGGGAGCGCTCGGAGAACCAACGATCGAAGTCGCAGTTAACGGCGTGGCAAAGGTCGCGCATGTTGTCGACCATCTTTACGTAGCCGCGCTCGCGGAAGCTCTCCATGCGCTCCTGCGGATCGGCGTTGACCCACTTATCGCCGTCGGTGCGCCAGAACTCGGCAGCCTCGTCGATGA
>USNX01000275.1 GCA_900556205.1 uncultured Collinsella sp. | reverse complement strand
ACCAAAGCCGAGATCACGCAGGCCTTCGATAACCTCGTCTCGCTCGACCAGAATCTGGCCGACGCCGGCGAGAGCCGTCAGCATATCGACCTTATTTGGGGTGCGGTGCTCACGCGCTACCTGACGCTCGCCAAGTTTGGCGGCTTTGGCAACGTGCGCTCGGCCGGCCGCGTGCAGACGCCGACACTCGCCCTGGTGGTTGAGCGCGAGCGCGAGCGCATGGCGTTTGTGCCCGAGGACTATTGGCAGATTCGCGGCATGGGTGCCGCTCAGGGTGCCGCCGAGGACGACCGCTTTAAGATTGCGCACAAGACGGCGCGCTTTACCGATAAGGATACTGCCGAGACGGCGTATGGACACGTCGACGGTGCCACGACGGCGACCGTTGCCGCGGTGACCAAGCGCTCGCGCAAGCAGCAGCCGCCCACGCCGTTCGCGACGACCTCGCTGCAGGCTGCCGCTGCGGCCGAGGGCATCTCGCCCGCACGCACCATGCGCATCGCCGAGTCCCTCTACATGGCGGGACTCATCAGCTACCCGCGTGTCGACAACACCGTGTACCCCGCGACGCTCGATCTGGGCGCCGTGGTGAGCGACCTGGCAAAGATCAACCCGGCGCTGGCGCCCGTGTGCAAAAAGGTGCTCGCCGGCCCCATGAAGCCCACGCGCGGCAAAGTCGAGACCACCGACCACCCGCCTATCTACCCCACGGGCGAGGGCGATCCGTCCACGCTCGACGGCGGCCAGCGCAAGCTCTATGACCTCATCGCTCGCCGCTTTCTGGCGACGCTTATGGGTCCTGCGACCATTGAGAACACCAAGCTCGAGCTCGACGTCAATGGCGAGCCGTTCGTGGCTTCGGGCGACGTGCTCGTGACCCCGGGTTTCCGCGAGGCATACCCGTATGGACTCAAACGCGACGAGCAGATGCCGCCGCTTGAGCAGGGCGATACGGTCGACGTGTTCGACATTAAGCTCGAGGCCAAGCAGACCGAGCCGCCCGCGCGCTACAGCCAGGGCAAGCTCGTGCAGGAGATGGAAAAGCGCGGTTTGGGCACCAAGTCCACGCGCGCGAGCATCATCGAGCGCCTGTATGCCGTGCGCTATCTCAAAAATGATCCCGTTGAGCCGAGCCAGCTGGGCATCGCCATCATCGACGCGCTGACGCAATTTGCCCCGCGCATCACGAGCCCCGATATGACCAGCGAGCTTGATGGCGATATGACCCGCGTCGAGCGCGGCGAGGATACCGAAGAGCATGTCGTGACGCACTCGCGCGCGCTGCTGGCCGGCGTGCTCGACGAGCTGCTCAAGCACACGCAGGAGCTGGGCGACGCCATCAGCGACGCCGTCACGGCCGATGCGCGCGTGGGCGCTTGCCCCAAGTGCGGCAAGGACTTGGTTATGAAGACGAGCGCCAAGACCCGTGGCAGCTTCATTGGCTGCATGGGCTGGCCCGACTGCGATGTGACCTATCCGGTGCCGAGCGGCGTCAAGGTGAGTCCGCTCGAGGGCGAGGCCGCCGTGTGCCCCGAGTGCGGCGCGCCGCGCATTAAGTGCCAGCCGTTCCGCCAGAAGGCCTTCGAGATTTGCGTGAACCCTACGTGCCCCACCAACTACGAGCCCGACCTTAAGGTGGGCGAGTGCAAGGTGTGCGCCGAGGCCGGACGCCATGGCGACCTGATCGCGCACAAGAGCGAGAAGAGCGGCAAGCGCTTTATCCGCTGCACCAACTACGATGACTGCGGTGTGAGCTATCCTCTGCCGGCGCGCGGTAAGCTCGAGGCGACGGGTGAGACCTGCCCCGAGTGCGGCGCCCCCATCGTGGTGGTCAACACGGCGCGCGGCCCGTGGCGCATCTGCGTGAACATGGACTGCCCGACCAAGGAGAAGAAGCCCGCCCGCGGTCGCAAGACCACGACCAAGGCGAGCACGGCCAAGAAGACGACGGCGGCAAAGAAGACTGCTGCCAAGAAGACGACCGCCAAAAAGACGACGGCTAAGAAGTCGACTACCAAAAAGACCGCTGCCGACAAGTAGCCGCACGGTCGAAACATCACCTAAAACAAAAACGAGCGAGGACCTCAAAATCCTCGCTCGTTTTTTATCCGGCAGTTAGGGACGTTCCTTTTAATATGAGCAGGACATTGTCAAGAGGCAAAATCGGGCCTGGCCCCAACG
>USNX01000274.1 GCA_900556205.1 uncultured Collinsella sp. | reverse complement strand
TTTGCGACAATGGGCGTCCAAACACTGCGGCGCGCCCGCGCAACCATCCAAGTCGCCGCCGCAAGCCGCTTCACGCGACGCCGGCAACCCCGGCGCAAGAAAGGATTCACGCCATGCGCTTTATGCTTAACTGGCTCTTTACTTCGATCGCCATCGCGATCGCCACGTTCCTCGTCCCCGGCATCCAACCCTTCGGTTTTGCCGAGGCCTGGGTCTGTTTCGCCTTTGTGGGACTGTTCCTCAACATCGTCGACTCGCTCGTCAAGCCGTTCCTGACGGTCATCTCGCTGCCGCTCACTATTATCACGCTTGGTATTTTTCAGCTCGTAGTCAACAGCTTTATGCTCGAGCTGGCCAGCTACCTGTCGGTCAATCTGCTGGGCGCGGGTATCTCCATTGCCGGCTTTGGATCGGCCTTTATGGGCAGCATCGTGGTATCCATCATGCGCAGCATTCTCGACAGCATCGCCAGGAACTAAAGCGACCGGATACGAACCGCCACAACACGCCAAAAGAAGGCCGTCCATCGCAACGATGGGCGGCCTTGTCATTTGTCAGCCTCAGAGGGCAAGAAAATATACCATTTCTGCCCCGTCCCCACATGACAGGTGGGGCTAGATGACGTAGTCGTAGCCCTCGTTGGGGGCGACGAGCGCATCGAGCGTCACGCCGTCGAGGTAGTCGTTGATGAGCTTGTCCAGGTTCTTCCACACGTCGAGCGTGGGGCACTCATCAGATCGCGAGCAACCCTTGCAGTCGCCGTCCAGGCATGCGACCGGCGCCAGGCTGCCCTCGGTCAGGCGCAAGATCTCGCCTACCGTGTACTGCTCGGGCGGGCGCGTGAGCACGTAGCCGCCGCCCTTGCCGCGCATGCCCGAGAGCATGTTGGCACGTACGAGCGTAGCCAAGATGTTCTCCAGATATTTCTCCGAAATCCCCTGACGCGCGGCGATCTCTTTGAGGGGAATGCGGCCTGCCGCCTGGTGCTCGGCCAGGTCAACCATAACGCGCAGGGCGTACCTGCCCTTAGTAGAAACCAACATATATAGTGCTGCCTTTCGGTCTTTTAGTCCGTTGAAATTCTAGCCGAAAAATTGGCTTTGAAAATACCTATTCCCGTCAAGCTGGTTAATCGACTCGTAATAATCTTCTATTTCCTATTGCGTTACTAGGCTTTACTGTCTACTATGCTTGCCAACAGCAAAAAGAACAACCCATAAGGTTTATGGGTTTCGCTGCTGCACACACCGTAAAACCACACGGTATCCAGTCATTTGAACACTTTGGAGGTTCACCATGAGCAAGGTTTACACGTCCATCGATCAGCTTATCGGCCACACCCCGCTTCTGGAGCTCACTCACTTTGAGGCCGATGAGGATCTCAAGGCCCGCGTGCTCGTCAAGCTGGAATACTTCAACCCCGCCGGGTCCGTCAAAGACCGCGTCGCCAAGAACATGATCGACGAGGCCGAGAAGGCCGGCAAGCTCGTGCGCGGCGGCGACTACACCATCATCGAGCCCACGAGCGGCAATACCGGCGTCGGCATCGCCTCGGTGGCGGCCGCCCGCGGCTACAAGGTGATCATCACCATGCCCGAGACCATGTCCGTCGAGCGCCGCAAGCTGATGCAGGCATACGGTGCGCAGCTCGTGCTCACCGACGGCTCCAAGGGCATGAAGGGCGCCATCGCCAAGGCCGAGGAACTGCAGAAGGAGACGCCCAACAGCATTATCGCCGGCCAGTTTGTAAACCCCGCCAACCCCGCCATCCACAAGGCCACGACCGGCCCCGAGATCTGGGATGATACCGACGGCGAGGTCGACATCTTCGTCGCCGGCGTCGGCACCGGCGGCACTGTGACCGGTGTGGGCGAGTTCCTCAAGGAGCAGAACCCCGAGATTCAGGTCGTCGCCGTCGAGCCCGCCACCTCCCCGGTGCTCTCTAAGGGTCAGGCCGGCCCGCACAAGATCCAGGGCATCGGCGCCGGTTTTGTGCCCGACGTCCTCGACACCCGGGTCTATGACGAGATCATCCCCGTCGAGAACGAGGACGCCTTTGCCACCGGCCGCGCCGTGGGCCACAAGGAGGGCGTGCTCGTGGGCATTTCGTCCGGTGCCGCCGTGTGGGCCGCGCTGCAGCTGGCCAAGCGCCCCGAGAACAAGGGCAAGACCATCGTGGCGCTGCTCGCCGATACCGGTG
>USNX01000273.1 GCA_900556205.1 uncultured Collinsella sp. | reverse complement strand
GGCGTTGACACCACGGGCATGAGCACCGCCGAGGCCGCCGATGCCGCCATCGCCGCCGTTAAGCAGCTCTCTGCCGACGTGAACATCCCACACGTCTGCGAGGCCATGAAGGCTGACGAGATCGAGATCCTGGCCAAGGACGCCATGGCTGACGCCTGCTTCCCGGGCAACCCGCGCGAGGCGACGCTCGACGACGTCATCGAGCTCTTCAAGAAGATCTGCCCGGCTGCCTAACCCAGTTTGGTGGTCCTTCGCCCGTAGGCGTATGGTCTTTTGACTTGCTGCTGGCCCCGCCGTGCTGCGCACGGCGGGGCTTTTTGTGCTGCGTCAATGTCCTGAGACGGGTAAAACCAAAGCATGCTGCCCGCTGCGGATAGGTGGTGCACTTCCCAGCGTGCATTTTTGGGAGTATTCAGCAAGCTCTGAAAAATGCATAACGTTGTGAATGGGCCGTAGTGGCCCGCGGGCGCCCATCGACAGCCCCTGTGGGCGGGCTATCGATGGACGGAGATGGCTGTCGCCGCGTTTTTGGTTTGCGACGGTCTACAACACTGCTGTAACCGCGTCGTTTTGTCGTTTGTGATGGGGTCGTTGGGGCCCACGGTGCTGAATACTCCGTTTTTTGCACGGTCCAAGGTGGGGTACCCTGAGACGAAGCAAAAAGATGTCTCATATTTATGCAGATACTGATAGGATTTATGCAAGATTCGGGTTGTAAACCGTGCGCGTGCACAAAACCGGTGCGGGGACGTCGGGAGGCGGCTCGGCTCCTAGGGCATTGACCGTGCAGAACGGTTAAAATCGGGACTCGGTCTTAGTTTTACTTGGAAGGATGCATATGGCTTCTAATGTTGATGCTTCTCTAGAGGGGACGCTCTCCTATATCGCGGGACAGCTTAAGACGCTGACTTCTATCGCCTCGCCTACGGGCTATACCCGTGCGGCTACTGATTATCTGATGGAGGCCCTGCGCGATATGGGCTTTGGGCCCGAGCGTTCTAATAAGGGTAACGTGCTCGTTGAGCTTGGCGGCGAGGGCGAGCCGCTCGTACTGGCGAGCCATGTCGATACCCTAGGCGCCATGGTGCGTTCCATTAAGGACAATGGCCGCCTGCGCCCCACGACGCTCGGTGGGCATCAGTGGTCTACGGCCGATGGCGAGAACTGCACCGTCTACACGCGCGACGGCAATGTCTACACGGGCGTGGTTCTTAACACCGAGCCTTCGGCGCACGTGGCCGACGAGCCGGTCAAGACCATCGAGAAGAACATGGAGATCTTGCTCGACGAGAACGTCGACAGCAAGGACGATGTGCTTGAGCTGGGCATTCAGACCGGCGACATCATCGCTATGGATCCTCGCACGACGGTGACGGAGAGCGGCTACATTAAGAGCCGCTTCCTGGATGATAAGCTATCGGCCGCCATTTTGTTGGGCTTGGCGCGTGCCGTCGCCGCTGGCGAGGTGACGCTTTCGCGTAAGGTTTCGCTGCTCTTTACCGTGTACGAGGAGGTGGGCCACGGCGGCGCCTTCGTGCCGGCCGACACGCGCGAGATGATCAGCGTTGACATGGGCTGCGTGGGCGACGACCTAGGCTGCACCGAGCACATGGTGTCGATCTGCGCCAAGGATTCGGGCGGTCCGTACAACTACGACCTGGTGACGGCGCTGTCCAATATCGCGCGCGAGCTTGAGCTCGATTACGCTATCGACGTGTATCCGCATTACGGTTCGGACGTCGAAGCCACGCTCTCTGCCGGCTACGACATTCGCCATGGTCTGATCGGCCCCGGCGTGTATGCGAGCCACAACTACGAGCGTAGCCACATGGACGGCGTGCGCAACACCTTCGAGCTCGTCCGCGCCTACGTACAGCGCTAGCGATGCAGCGGCCTCGGCTGATACGGCAGTACCGACCGAGGCCGTCCTCTCTAAGTTGCGGTGAAATAGGGACTGTTTGGCGGTTTTAAACGCTTAAACAGTCCCTATTTCACCGCAACTTATGAAGGGGATGGGACTACTTGATAGCTGCCGTAACGGTGCCGCCGCCGAGGACGATGTTGCCGCGGTAGACTACAACGGCTTGGCCGGGGGCGATGGCTCGTTGCGGCTCGTCAAAAGTTAGCAGCATTTGTCCGTCTTCGCCACGTGTAAGGGTCGCTGCCTGGTCTTTCTGACGGTAGCGGTACTTGGCACCTACACGAA
>USNX01000272.1 GCA_900556205.1 uncultured Collinsella sp. | reverse complement strand
CGGCATAGTGGCGCAGCGGCTCAAAGTGGCCCACGCCCTCGACCGGCCGCGAAATAGTCTCCTTATAGAGAATGCCGCCGGGCTCAAACGCAACCGAAAGGCCAAAGCGATCGGCCAACACCCGCTGCACGACCTCGAGTTGCACGGCGCCCATCAACTGCAAATGGATCTGCTCAAGATGCGTATTCCAGCTTACGCCGAGCATGGGATCTTCGTCCGCCAACTCACTCAGCGCTTTAAACACCGCATGAACGTCGTGTTCGCCCGGCAGCACCGTATAGGTGAGGACCGGAGCGATGACGGGCGCATCGCCCGCGGGCTCCGTGCCCAGGGCGTCCCCTGGGCGAACGTGCGCAAGACCCGTCACGGCGCAAATACCGCCAGCAGCAACTTCTTGGGCAAGCTCATACTTCTCGCCGTTATAGATGCGTACCTGATCGACCTTCTGTTCCCACGCCTCGGCACTGGAATGCCCGCTGATCATCTGTTTTGCGCGCAGCGTGCCGCCGGTCACTTTAACCCAAGCCAAGCGCTCGCCACGATCCCCGCGGCTGACACGATAGACGCGCGCGGCAAACTCCGGGAGCCACGCCTGCTCACGCATCAGCGCGCATATACCATCCAGTAGCTCGTCAACGCCTTGGTCCTTGAGCGCCGAGCCGACAAAGCAGGGAAAGAGCTTGCGCTCGGCAACCATGCGCGACAGCGTTGCGACAGAAAGCTCACCCGCTTCAAGAAACTCCTCGAGCGCCGCCTCGTCCAACGCAGCAGCGTCCTCCTGAACGGCACCGCCCGCCAGCAGTTCGTTGGCATCCAGGCAGCCTTCGGAAAGACGCTGCCCAAGCTGTGCCAGCAAAACATCGCGGCCGGGATTCTCCAAATCGATCTTGTTGATGAAGATGAACGTCGGGATGTCATAGCGTGCAAGCAGGCGCCACAGGGTTTCGGTGTGCCCCTGCACGCCATCGTTGGCGCCCACCACCAGAATCGCGTAGTCTAGGGCACGCAGTGTGCGCTCCGCCTCGGCAGAAAAATCGACATGGCCGGGAGCATCCACGAGCATGACGTGGGTATCGCCGTGGTCGAGCACGGCCTGCGACGAGAAAATCGTGATGCCGCGCTCGCGCTCGATCGTGTTAGTGTCCAGATGCGAATCGCCATCGTCCACGCGGCCACGCTTGCGAATGCGGCCCGCGTTGAACAGCATGGCCTCGGCCAACGTGGTCTTGCCGGCATCGACATGCGCCAAGATTCCAACGACCGCTTGCTTCGACATGGCTCTCCTCTTATTGCAAGCCCATCGCACGCGGCAACGGGCGTTCACGCTCCACACTGGATGATACAATTTACGGGCCGGTGGGCGAAGCGGGCCCTATCCCCCGACCGAGCTCATCGCCCCGCGTTGCCGCGCGGCGATTATCGTAGGTTCGCGCCTTGCGAAAGCCGGCACCTCCCCTTTTTGTCTGCCCGGGTTCATCTGGGGCGGTAACAATGCGAGTCCCACAACGACGCGTTTTACCAAAAATGGCCCCACTCGGGGCCATTTTTTATTTGAGCTGGGTGATGATACGTGCCTTGGCTCCTACGCCTCGCGCAGCCAATCAAACGCGACACGCGCCGTGCCGTCGGACACATAGACGATACCGACACGCTCGAACCCCGCCTTGGCGATGGCGCCCTGCATGGGCAAGTTGTCCTCGTGCGTGTCGATACGCAGGTGATCGGCACGCTCTTTGGCAAAGGCAAACATCGCGGCCGCGATACCGTGCGCGGTGCCGTCGGACGCCACACGGTGCAGCACGGCGTACGGAGTGTCGCTGCGCCATTGCCCGTCCTCAATTACGTCATAGCACTCGTCCGGGCCCGGTAAAAAGGCAAACGTCGCCACCACGCGGCCGTCGACTTCACACACATAGCTGCCACCGGCGGCGATATCGGCAGCCAGCTGCTCGGCAGAAGGCGTGCCCTCGGGCCACTGCGTGGCGTTGCCATGCGCGCGCATAAAGGCGCGGGCCGTGTCATAGATAGCCATGACGGCGGGAATGTCGGTATCGAGGGTTTTTCTGATCATCACGCGGCGACCTCACGTTTATTGGTATCACTTTGATTGGGCAATGATACCAGCGTTTGGAGAGGGGCACGAAGCAGATGGGGAGCAAAAAGCGAGCCGCTTGGTCAAAAGCCAAAAGCGAGTTTTTGGGCGCTGCCACGGGC
>USNX01000271.1 GCA_900556205.1 uncultured Collinsella sp. | reverse complement strand
GGTGCTGTACGGACTGGCACTGAGCCTGATTTTGGGATTTGCCACCGGCTGGGTGATTTGCAAACTGGTAAGTATCCTTTGCAGGCGGATGGATCGGCGGCAGGCTCTTCAAGGACGTGCCGAACACATGGCTCAAGCGCATTTTCGCGCTGTTTCTGCTCTATGGCGCGGTGAGGTACTGCTGGGCGACGGCCTCGAGATATGGCGTGAGGGGCATGTCGTTGTCCATCTCGGGAACCTTGCTGCGGAGCAGGTCGTAGATAGCCTGCGTGCCCTTGGCGCAGCGCTTATCGTCATAGCAGTCGAGCGCCTGACCGTCGCAGATGAGCTCGGCGGCGAGGATATACTTGGCGAGGTGCATCGAGTCATAGGCCTTCTTGGCGGCGTTGTAGCCCATGTTGACATAGTCCTCCTGGTTGGCGCAGGTGGTCAGATTGTCGACCACGGCGGGGTGCGCGAGGATACGCAGCTCGCCCTGAAGACCCGCGGAGGCGTACTGGATCATCATAAGACCGTTGTTGAAGTCGGCGTTCTTGTTGAGGAACGCCGGCAGCTCGCTCACCAAGCTGTTGAGCAGGCGGTCGATGCGGCTGTTGCTCATTTTGCACAGATCCGTGATCGCGATGCAGAGGCTGTCGGACGCCATGCCGGCATAGGTGCCGTCGGCGTTGCAGCCCATCAGCGCGACCGCACCGTCGTCCTCTTCATCGAAGATGAGCGGGTTGTCGACGGACGAGTTGAGCTCGATAGCGAGCGTCGTCTGCGCGTCATAGATCGCAAGCGACGCGAACGCGGTGACGGACGTGGTGCCGGAGAGCAGGATAAGGCCTTCTTTGGAAGAAAGCACGACGGGCTTGAGTCCCGCGCGCTTGAGCGCCTCTGCGCCGTCAAGCGTTTCGCCCTGATGGGTGGCCCTGCCCTCGCCGATCATCACCATGCCGATGTGGCCCTCGAGCGTCAGATAGCCGACAGAGCCGTGGCTGGGGACGACGGGGCTGATGCCCGCGTTGAGCATGTCACGGATCAGCGCGAGCGTTTCAAGACGGATGCCCGTATGGCCGGAGCCGAAGTGGCAGAGCATGACGAACATCATTGCGCGCGTGCACTCCTCGGCGATGGACTCGCCGACGGCGCAGGTGTGGGCGTAGATGTTGTTGCGCTGGATCGTCTCGCGGTCCTTTTCGGGGATGAACTTCTTCCAGTTGTCACCAAGGCCCGTGGTCAGACCATAGATGGCCTTGCCCTCGTGGCTGAAGCGGTCGACATGGGCGCGGCAGTGGTTGACGCGCTCTTCATATTCTTTGGAAAACGCGACCTTCGCGCCAAAGCGCGCGACACTGACGAGGTCGTTGATGCTGGCGGTGCCGCCAAGCGTAACAGTGTTCATATCGGATCGTACCTCTTAAAATGTGGGGCTCGCTTTCTTACAGGGAGCTGTCGGTCTTGTAGCCGTCGGCCTCGATGGCGATGTAGCGCACCTTTTTGCCCATCTCCATCTCGCCGTAGAACGCGACGTAGTACGGGCGGTAGAAAGGACGGTATAAGGCCGGCTCCCGCCTGATCTATCCCGAATCCAACTGGAAGATCGACTGGCACGAGGACGAGTGCGTCAACTGCGGCAAGTGCACGAAGATTTGCAACTTCGGCGCGTTTTACAAGGATGACAACCGCAAGGTGCACTACGATGCGGACAAGTGCTGGGGCTGCACCATCTGTGCGCCCAGTTGCCCGAAGCACGCTATTCACCTGCTGCCGAGAGAGCAGAAGTCCTGAGAGAAGCACTAAGGCACTACGCAATAGCATTTTGGCCGGACGGTACCCTAAAAGTGGCCGCCCGGCCTTTTTCTTGCTTTGCGCGGGAAATGGAGAGAGGAAGTCAGCACCATGGCACTTATCAAAGTTCTGATCATCTTTGTGGTGATCCTCGCCCTGCTCAACAAAAGCCTGCCCCTTTATCTTGCGATGATTTTTGGTTCACTCCTGATGATCGTGATGTTCCGCCTGCCGCTCGCCACGGCGGGGCAGACGGCGCTGCACACGCTCACGGGCTGGGACGTCTGGTCGGTGAACCTTGCGATGTACGTGATCTCGGTGCTTGTCTACGAGCTTGACCTGCGCCATCGGTTCGAGGATGCACAGCGGGCGATGAATGGACTAATGCGCGACCCGAGGCTCAAAACGTCGCTTGCCTGCATGTTCATCGGCCTGATGCAGGGC
>USNX01000270.1 GCA_900556205.1 uncultured Collinsella sp. | reverse complement strand
TCGTCAGGCCGCCGGGAAAACGAATCTCGGGGGCGACGCCGCACCAGTTGACGGCAAGTACCGTAAAGGTGACACAGATAATGGTTAGGCCGATCATCTTGGCATGAGGCGTCAGACCGAGCGAGCGCCCATGCGTAACGGAGGTCAGGTCGTCGATCAGGCCCAGCACGCCGGTCGCCAGCGTGGCGAGGAGCACGAGCACGAGCTCGGTGGTGAGCTTGCCCATCAGCAGGCAGGTCAGCGAGATCGCGACGAGAATGACAACACCACCCATGGTGGGCGTTCCCTGCTTAACCAAATGACGCTTGGGGCCGTCGGCACGAACCTGCTGGCCGATACCCTCAACCTTGAGCAGCTTGATCCACCACGGCATGAGCAGCAGCGCAATGGCAGCGGCGATGCCAAGCCCCAAAAAAGCCTGATACGTTGGATACGAGGGATTGCCGAACATGGGCTAGCACACACCTTCCACAAAGCGGTCGAGCTCAACAAAGCGGGAACCCTTGACCAGTACAACATCATGTTTTTCAAGCGCGCCGCCCATGCGGTCGAGCACCTGCTGATAATCGGAGAACACCTGGATGCGGTCCTCGTCCATACCCATCATGCGTGCGGCATCGGCCATAAGCTGGGCCAGCTCACCACCCACGCACGCCAGCATGTCGAGCTTCTTGGCGGCGGCATAGGCGCCCACGAGCTCATGCATGCGAGGAGCCTCATCGCCCATCTCGCCCATCTCGCCCAGGATCGCCATGCGAGACCCCGTGCACGAAAGCGAGCACAGTAGATCGAGACCAGCCGCCATGGATTCGGCGCTGGCGTTATAGGAATCGTCGATGACGCGGGCACCGCTCTTGGCGCGCTTGATCTCTTGGCGGTGACCGGTAATCGTGAGGCCTCTAAAGGCAGCATCGATCTGCTCGGGCGTCACGCCCAGGCGATAGGCAACTGCGGCGGCCTTAACGGCATTTGGGACGGACTGCACGCCGGGAATGGCAAGCATGGTATCGATCGTCTCACCCTGGCCAAAATCGAGCGTAAAGACCGGACGGCCTTCGTCATCAACACGAATGTCGCAGGCGCGGACCTCATCATCGTCCGAGACGCCGGCCAGCATCACGTCGATACCAGCAGGCTGGGCGAACGTATCGCGAATGAACGGCGTAAAGTCGTCCTCGCCACCCAAAACCAGCAGCGGCAAGAAGTCGCCGGCGGCGCACATACCCTGGACAATCTCGGCCTTAGCGCGGGCGATGTTCTCGCGGCTGCCCAAAATGCCGATGTGAGAGGTACCGATCTTGCTCACGATGGCAAGGTTGGGATTGGCGGACTGGGACAGGCGCTCAATCTCGTGGAAATGGTTCATGCCCATCTCGAGCACCAGGACCTCGGTATCGGCCGGAGCGGAAAGCACCGTGAGCGGCATGCCGATCAGGTTATTGAAATTGCCCTTGGTGGCCCAGACACGATAGCGCTTGGCGAGCACAGCGGCGAGCACGTCCTTGGTCGTCGTCTTGCCGATGGAACCGGTAATGCCAACGACCAGGCAGCCAAGCTCCAGACGGTACGCGTGCGCCAAACGCAGCAGAAACTCCTCGGGATCATCGGTCAGCAGGATGGCGCATCCCTTGTCCTGCGCCAGCGAGACCAGCTCGGCCTCGGGCTCACGCGTCATCACGACGGCGCCGGCACCCGACTGGACGGCACGGGAAGCAAAATCATTGCCGTCGACGTTTTCACCGGGAAAGGCGACGAAAATCGTCCCTTCCTCGACCTGGCGCGAGTCGATAACGCACCCGCGGCATACCCGATCGGCTTCTCCCGTCACGGTTCGGGCCCCTGTTGCGGCCGCGAGGTTGTTGACGGCGATCTCTATCATTGCAGCTCCCCTGTAAACCTAATAATGCTATCGGCGTATTGTATCCCAGCGCCGCGCATGCGTGGTGCAGGGCATGTGAACACCCCTCATATGGGACAACAAACCACGCCCCAAAGATTGTAACCCCCTACTTCGTGTGCGGGATACCCAACACGTCGAGCGCATTGGCCATAATGGACTGGAACGGCACCGCAGCGGCATCTGAGCCGCTCGGCGTTCCGTCGAGCGTGATATAGCACAGCACCTTGGGCGATTGTGCCGGCGCAAAGCCCATAAAGGACGACATGTAGTTCTCCTTGAGGTAGCCGCCGTTCTCGTCGGCTCGTTCGGCCGTACCGGTCT
>USNX01000269.1 GCA_900556205.1 uncultured Collinsella sp. | reverse complement strand
CTTAATGTGGCCTTCGTCTTGCGCAGGACTGTCTGAGCAGCAGATGTTACCCGGCGCCCGTCCGCCCTCGTTGGGGATTGCCCGGGTAGGCGAATCGGGATGCGTCCCGCTACTTGATCTTGGTTGTACCTGGCGCCAGGTTGGGGTCGGTTTCGTTGGCCTCGGTCTGGAAGTGCTCGGTATACACGTTCTTGCCGTCGCGGAACATCTCGTAGTACTGCATCTTGGCGTAATCCTCGCGCGCCTTGGTGGCGGCTGCCGCTGCGGCGTCGTCACCGGTGACGTTGGAGGAGAGCGCCCAGCGCAGGCTGGCGTCCTCGTAGCCCACCGAGTTGATGGCGGGCAGCGACTTACGCAGCGTCATGTGCGCTTTCTGGTAGTCGGTCAGCGGTGCGCCGATCAGCTGCATCAGCTGGGTGGACAGGTAGTTGGTGGACAGGTCGTCGACCTCGCTCGTCTGGTCGCAGCCGGCAACGTCGTAGTTAGCCCAGATGATGTAGTCGGTCTGCCACAGGCGCTCCTGATGCGTGGCATCGTCCTCGCCGGTAAACCACTTGTCGTTGAACTTGGACGGGAAGAACGGCTGGTGGTCGCCCCAGAACACCACGACCACCTTACGGTCGAGCTTGCTCAGGGCGTTGAGGAAGTAGCGCAGCGCCTGGTCGGACTGCTCGATGCACGAGACATACTCGTCGACATCGGAGAGCGTGCCGTCCTCGACGGTCTTGGCGTCCAAATCGGTCGTGTCGATATTCAGGTGCATCTGCTTGTCGACCGGCAGCAGGCCCGTATCGTAGCCCGAGTGGTTCTGCATGGTCACGTCGAAGATAAACTGCGGATCGGCGTTCTGGTCGAGCAGCTCAAGAATCTTGTCGTAGGTAGCCTGGTCGGTCACCATGCCGCGCAGGGTGTCGGCTCCCTGGAAGTCATTGATAGACAGGAACTGGTCAAAGCCAAAGTCCTTGTAGACGTTCTCGCGGTTCCAGTTGGTCGCGTGGTTGGGGTGCATGGCTGTGGTGGAATATCCGAGCGACTTGAACTGCTCTGCCAGGTTCCCGGTCGTTTCCATGTTGTAGATGGTGTAGGGGTACACACCCGAGCCCAGGTTGGCCATGGAGTTGCCGGTCATAAACTCAAACTCGGTATTGGCGGTACCGCCGCCGTAGGCGCTCACGTAGAGCTTGCCGCGGCTGAGGCAGTTGGACAGGCTCTTAAAGTACTGCGGGCCCTCGTAGCCGGCGCGCATATTCTGGTAGATGGATAGATCCGAGAAGGTCTCGTTCATGATGGCGATGACCGTGGGCTTCTCGCTGTCGAACTGCTCCTTTGCGGCGGCGCGCTCGTCGCTCTTGGCCGCGTCGGACTTGTCGTAGGCCTTGGCGTACTTTTTGAGCGTGGCCTTGGCATCGTCGACGGAGTAGTCGGCGGGTTTGGGCGGCTTGATGGACTGCGCCGCACTAATAAAGGCGGGCAGGTAGCCCTCGCGCCAGTAGCTCTCGAGCGGGCGCCAGGTGTAGACGGTGATGCCGAGGGTGTTGTAGTAGTCGATGAGCGTGACATGCGCGGTTACGCCGCCCAGGCACAGCACTGCCACGAGCAGGTTGGTGAGCAGCATACGCTTGGCGTTGGCGGCACCCTTCTGACGGTGCGGTGCCACCAGGCCGGCGTACTCGCACAGCAGCATGGCGATGGCGTTAAAGCCCATGGACAGCACGCAGAACAGCGAGATCGAGAAGGTGTAGCCGTTGCCGGCGACCGCGGCGGCGGTGGAGATGGCCGAAAGGTCGCCCGGCTGGATGGGCATGGATTTAAACGTGATGACGAAGAACTCGGCAATGCCCAGGACAAAGAGGGCAAAGGCCAGGACCGCGGGAGCTGCGCCGTGGCGCTGGAATAGGAAGAACAAGCCGGTCATGAGCACGGTGATGATGGCCCACTCGAGCAGGATGCACAGGGGGTAGACCCAGGTAAAGTCGTGGTTGGACGAGACTTCCATTCCCAGCAGCGCAAAGACGCCGGCGAGCAGCAGGCACAAGACAGCGGCGACGAGCGGTTTGCCCACAAAGGCGCCGCGCAGGCGGGCGAGCTTGCCGGTGGGGGCGGGGGCGTCGGGCGCGGCGAACGCAAAGACGCGCGGGGCGATGCGGTCGCGTGCGATGCTGGCCCAAGCGCAGCCGGTGAGGATGGCGTTGGTTAGGATGAGCATCACAAAGGCGAGCGGCTCGTTTTGGG
>USNX01000268.1 GCA_900556205.1 uncultured Collinsella sp. | reverse complement strand
GTCGCGTTATGGATGGACGTGTGAACGGCGCCCCGTTTGCGGGCATTGTGCTCACGGCGGGAAGCGTGCTGCGCGCCGACGATGCCGCCGGCCCCGTGCTCTCCAAAAAGATGGAGGACACGCCCATCGCCGGTTGGTACACCATCGACGGTGGGCAAACGCCCGAGGACGACATCATCGAGGTCAAGCGCGAGCGTCCGCCGCGCCTGGTGTTGGTCGATGCCGCCGACATGGCGCTGCCCGTCGGCGCCATCCGCCTGCTCGACAAACGCGATGTGGCCCGCAAGTCGATGTTTGCCACGCATTCGCTTCCCTTGTCGATTCTGATCGAAGAAATCGAGCAATCGTGCGAAGATATCGTCTTCATAGGGATTCAGCCGGGCGATACGGAGTTCTATAACCCCATGTCCCCGGAGGTCTTTGAGGCCGTCGACGCCGTGTACGACGCCGTGGCCGCCAACGACTTTTCCCACTTTGTCCGCTTGGGGCAGGAGCTATAGCAGCGCTTGCCTCTGCTGAATAGGAAAGAAGTGATTGACATGGCAGATTCCAAGGTGGAGTACCCCGCTCCCGATTGCCTGGCGCCCGCCGCGATCGAGTCCAAGACCGAGGCCGCCGGCGTGACCAAGGCTAACCTGCCGGTCGCTAAGGCCTTTCTGTTGGCAATGTTCGCCGGTGCGTTTATCGCCTTCGGCGGCCTGTTCTTTACGGTGTTTTTGAGCGACAGCACGCTGGGCTGGGGTGCCCAGCGTGTCGTGGGCGGCCTGTGCTTTTGCCTGGGCCTGGTGCTGGTGCTGGTGTGCGGCGCCGAGCTGTTTACCGGCAATTCGCTTATGGTCTGCGCACTCAAGAGCAAAAAGATCACTCTGGCCCAGATGCTCAAGGCCTGGGTCGTCGTGTGGGTCGGCAATTTTGTCGGTGCCCTGTTCATCGTCTTTTTGGTGTACATGGCCGGCATCTATAAACTTAACGGCGAGGCGGTCGCCAATTCCATGGTGAGTGTCGCTGCTGGCAAGGTGACGATCGACTGGGTGACGATCTTCTTCCGCGGCATCCTATGCAACATCTTTGTGTGCCTGGCCGTGTGGATCGGTACTGCCGGCAAGACCGTGGTCGATAAGGTCGTTGGCATTCTACTGCCCATCGCCGCCTTTGTGGCCTGCGGTTTTGAGCACTGCGTTGCCAACATGTACTTTTTGCCCATGGGTGCCGTGATGCATGCATGCGGTTATGGTGCCGAGGTCGCCGGGGCCGATGCACTCAACGCCGCGGGCATTGCGTTTAACCTATCCGCCGCCACGCTGGGCAACATCGTGGGCGGCGCGGTTCTGATCGCGCTCGGCTACTGGTTTATCTACGCCAAGAAGTCCGAGGCGTAAGGTACCGTCTGTTTGACGTTGGGCCTCCCGCGGGGCGTTGCCGTGCGGGAGGCTTTTTGGGTCCGGGGCTCGTTGCCGGGCTTTTGGCCTGCTGTGTTTGGCTGATGAAAGGGGTAATCGAGATGGCATCTGCTGTGAAGCGTGACGGTCGCGCCGTGGTGACCACATGCGGGGGATGCTATGCCGATTGCGCCTTTGCGGCACGCGTTAAGGACGGTCGCGTGGTGGCCGAGTTGCCGGTGCCGGGGCATCCGTGCGCGGCGCGTGCCCTGTGCGCCCGCGGGCGCCATCGCCTGGACATGCCGTTTGACGAGCGCGATCGCATTGTGCACCCCATGCGCCGACGAGCTGATGGCTCGGGGTTCGATGCGATTACCTGGGACGAGGCGTTTGCCCAGATTGCCGAGCGTCTTGGGGGGATTATTGACGAGTGCGGGCCTCGTGCGCTGGGCATGACGCTCGGTGTGCCCTCGTTCGATCGCTACTGGGCCTATCGCTTTATGCATGCGCTGGGTTCGCCCAACGTGTACGGTGCCGATGGCGCCTGCGAGGTAAGCCGTCTGACCGGCTGGGAGTACAGCCTGGGCTACAGCCCGGCGTCCGACCTGGCACACACCGATTGCATTATGTACCTGGGGCGCTCCATCGTGGATTCGTCGACGATGGGTGCCGTTGATGCGCTCAACGATGCGCGTCGGCGCGGGGCCAAGATCATTGTGGTGGACCCGCGGCGCAGCGGCTCGGCCGCGCTTGCCGACCGCTGGCTGCGCGTGCGCCCGGGCTGCGATTTGGCGTTGCTGCTGGGCATTGCGCATGTGCTCATTGCCGAGGGCCTGTACGACCACGAGTTCGTTGCCCGCTACACCACAG
>USNX01000267.1 GCA_900556205.1 uncultured Collinsella sp. | reverse complement strand
CCTTTGACGATATCGACGCCATCGCCAGCCAGTACTTCGACACATCGGCCAAAAAGATCAACGTCCAGACGGTTCAGTCCGTCATCGAAGAGCAGTACGGCGTGACGCACGAGGAGCTCATCGGCCCGCGTCGCAACGCCAATATAGCCAAAGCACGCCATATCGCTATCTACCTGGCCATCGAGATGTGCGAGATGACGACCACGGCGGTGGGCGCCGAATTTGGCAACCGCAACCACTCGACCGTCAGCACGAGCTACAAAAAGGTCCAGAAGATGATCCAGGAAGACCGCACCGTCACCGAAGACCTCAAGTCGCTGCGCGATAAAATTACACTGCGCTCGTAGGGAAATAGAGACACCTGTTGAAAACTTGTCGAAACCACGGGCATAAGGTGTCTAAAACCCAACCCGCGGTGATGAAAAGTTTTGCGCAGGTTTTGAACGTGGAAAACCACCCCTGTTGCACACAGGTTGCTGTCGATTCTCTTTTTGGGTCTGACCTGCGTCTTTGGGAGTAATCAACAGTTTCGTCAGTGCTATTACTATTATTAAGATATTTATATCTATAGAAAGGTATTAAAAGATGAAGTTCACCGTCAGCCAGAGCTCGCTTACACAAGCCATCGGCGTCGTTATGAAGGGTGTCGCTTCGGCATCCACCCTCCCCATCCTGTCGGGCGTGCTCGTTAAGGCCCAAGACGGCATCTTGGAATTCCAGACCTCTAACTACACCATCTCGATCCGTCATCGCATCGCGGCGCATGTCGAAGAAGAGGGCGAGATGGTTATCCCCTGTAAGATGCTCTCCAATATCACTAAGACCCTCCCCGATGCCCCGGTCACCTTTGAGCTGTCCGAGCGCCAGGTGCTGATTGGTTGCGAGAAGAGCTCGTTCCGCCTGAACACGCTCGATGCCAATGACTTCCCCGAGTTTCCGGCATACGCCATCGAGAGCGCCGTGGAGCTGCCGACCGATATCTTGTCCGAGATGGTCGGGCGCGTATGGCGCGTCACCTCGACCGACAAGGCCCGCCCCATCCTGGGCGGCGTGCACATGAAGGTCGAAAACAACACCGTGCGCCTGGTGGCGACCGATTCCTTCCGCTTGGCCGTGTGCGATACGCAGGTTGAGACCTCGACCCTCGAGGGTTCCTTTGAGCTCAATGTTCCGGCTGACGCCTTTAACGACGCGCTGAACATCATGGCCAGCCAGGCGACCATCATGATCGGGGCTACCGACACCCAGGTCGTCTTCGAGGCCGGCAATACCACCTACGTGTCGCGCCGCATCGAGGGCGTGTACCCCAACTACAAGCAGCTCATCCCCGATTCGTGCGTGACGAGCGTCAAGATTGACGTCGCCGCCTTTAACGCCGCCCTCAAGCGCGTGGCCGTTATCGCGAGCGCCAACCCCGCCGTCAAGTTCGAGATCGATGTCGAGAACGGGCAGATGGGCCTGTCCTCCATTTCCAATGACCAGGACCTTGCACAGGAGACGATCGATGTCGAGGCCGAGGGCGAGTCGGGTACCATCGCCTTCAACTACCACTACATCTTCGGCTGCCTCAATGCCCTGTCCAAGGAGAAGGAGATCACGCTGGAGCTCAAGAGCTACTCGCAGGCGGGCATCTTCAAGTCCTACGACAAGATCAACTACCTGTACCTGGTCATGCCGGTCCGCATCTAGCAGCCGCCCTATGACCATGTTCGCCCGCGATCTTTCCGTCGCGCACTACCGCAGCTTCGATAACTATCGTCTTGCCCTGGACGAGGGCGTGACGATACTTGCGGGACCCAACGCGGCGGGAAAGACCAATCTCATAGAGGCGCTGCAGCTGCTGACGAGCGGCGCCTCGTTTAGGCATCCGACCGCAGCCGAGCTCGTCCATGATGGCGTGGGCTCGTGCAAGGTCGAGCTGAGGCTCGAGGGCGACGGCCGCGTGCTTGATATGGGATTGAGCGCGGAGGACGGTAAGCGCTCGTTTAGCCGCAACGGCAAGAGATGCTCTGCCGCCGGTGTGCGCGGGGTTCTGCCGAGCGTGCTGTTTTGCCCCGACCATCTGGACATGGTTAAGCGAGGCGCCAGTGTGCGCCGCGCCGCCCTCGATGACTTTGGCATGCAACTGAGCGCACGCTATGCCGATCTTGCGAGCACCTATGGGCGCTGCGTGACCCAGCGTAACGCCTTGCTCAAGGAGACCTGGTGCTGCCGTGAGATGCTCGGCGCGTGGAACGATTCGATTGCCCGTGCGGGCTCGGCCCTGCTCGTGCACCGGT
>USNX01000266.1 GCA_900556205.1 uncultured Collinsella sp. | reverse complement strand
CGGATGGGTCTCGGGGTGCTCGTCGCCCTCGTCGGCAACAAAGGCGTCGCGGTCGGCGATCAGAAGCTTGTGAGCCTCGTCGATATCCACGCCCTGCTTGGCGATGATGTCGGCAAGCTGCATATAGCGCGTGCTGATGGAGTTGCCGAAGGTGTTCATCTGAGAGCCGTGGTCGTTGATGTAGAACTCACGCTGGATGTCGTAACCGGCGTGGTCCATGACGCGGCAGAGCGAGTCGCCCAGCGCGGCCCAGCGGCCGTGGCCGATGTGCATGGGGCCGACAGGGTTAGCGGAAACGAACTCGACCTGGGTCTTCAGGCCACCACCGACGTTGGACTTAGCGAAGTCCATGCCCTTCTCGCGGGCCTCGCCAAAGATGGCATTCTTGACGGCAACGGAGAGGTAGAAGTTGATGAAGCCGGGGCCTGCGATCTCGACCTTCTCGATCGCGGGGTCCTCGGGCATATGGGCAACGATGGCCTCGGCGATCTTGCGCGGGGCGCAATGGGCCAGCTTGGCGGACTTCAGGGCCATGGTAGAGGTCCACTCGCCATGAGAAGTGTCAGCCGGTCGCTCGATGGCGCAATCGTCAAGTTCAAATGCGGAAAGGTCGCCGGCCTCCTGGGCCGCAGCAAGCGCAGCGCGTACCAGCTCTTCAATCTTCTCGGGCATAGGTCCTCCTTGTGTTAAAGCCCCCGAGCTCTTGGTCACTCGTAGGGCAAAAGCCAGAGTTTGTAGCACTCTATCACAAGCGACGGGCACTGTCGCAGGGTAAAGCCAATCGATATTGCATATGCACAAAATTGACTACAGCTTGTATGGAGTCACTCAAAGATGCCAGTCTGCCTGCAGATTATGCAGGCGTTGAAAATGTATAAAGGTGTGAATGAGCTGCGCCTGTTATCGAATACTCTTACCTATCAGAGTTGTGTGCTTTTCCTGCATAAAGTAAGGGTTTGCGCACGTCAGCGTGTTATTCTAGACATACGTAAATTCGTATAAGTTGGAGGTAGCATGTTCTCAATCGGTCAACACGTCATTCATCCGGGTCAGGGAGTCTGCACCGTCGTCGGTTTTAGGGACGACACACCGCAGCCCATGCTACTGCTCGAGACCAAGCAGGGACATGCGCAGACGATCCTCATGTACCCCGTGGCGCAGGCCGACCGTTTGCACGCCGCCATCTCGCAGCAAGATGCCGAGCACCTGCTGAGCCACTATGACGAGCTGGAGTGCGACACTTTTACCGAGCGCAACAGCTCACTTGAGGAGACGCACTTTAAGCAGCAGCTCAAGCTGGGCGCGCCCGAGACGGTCCGCGTGGCAAAGACCATGATGCACCGCATTCGCCAGGCCGAGGAAGCTGATAAAAAGCCCAGCTCCTACTACATGCGCGTACTCAAGGAGGCCAAGCGCCGCTCCATCGAGGAGTTCGCCGTGGCCTTGGGCGTCACCGAGGAGGCCGCCGAAGCCCGCCTAGCCCAAGCCGCCCTCAACTAACCCATCCGCGCCAAAACCACCGCAAAGGGGACAGGCACCTTTGTGGTGGTTTTCTTGTTCTAGTAGTATTCATTCTTATCGATACCCACGAGCACAAGGAGTCTCCTATGGCAGAGCCGCTTACCGCCGGAATCACCCGCGACCGCGCGTTCGAACTGCTCAACGAGCACAACAAGGACCCGTTCCACATCACCCATGGCGAGACGGTCGAGGGCACTATGCGCTACTTTGCGCGCGAGTTCGACCCCGAGAACGAGGAGTTTTGGGGCATCGTCGGTCTGCTGCACGACCTGGATTGGGAGGAGCATGAGGACGACCCCATGAACCACACCATCTATGCTGCCGAGATTCTTGAGGGCGATGGTGCGTCTCCCGAGCTCATTCGCGCCATCCAGACGCACACGTCCGACTTCAACACCTCGCTGCCCAAGCCCGAGCTGCAGATGGAAAAGATCCTGTTTGCCTGCGATGAGCTCACCGGCCTGATCGGCGCTGCAGTCATCATGCGCCCGAGCAAGAGCGTTATGGACTTTACGACCAAGTCGCTCAAGAAGAAGTTCAAGGACAAGCGTTTTGCCGCCGGCTGCTCGCGCGACGTGATTTCGCAGGGCGCCGAGATGTTGGGCTGGGAGCTCCCCGAGCTCTTTGACCGCACCATCGCGGCCATGCAGTCCTTCGCCCCCGACCGCGATACCTTCCAGGCCTAACCGCCCACGCTACCTAAAACCATCACAAAGGAGACAGGCACCTTTGTGGTGGTTTTCGTTTACGAGGAGTTTAGGGG
>USNX01000265.1 GCA_900556205.1 uncultured Collinsella sp. | reverse complement strand
CTTCACATCGAACTCCACGCGATCGAGTTCGGGCACGTTGAGGTCGATGAGCTTGCGGGCGACGTGGCGGTCGTGCGCCCCGAGCGCCTCGCTTGTCGTCACGTGGGCGACAACCTCGCGCTCGACGATGCCCTCCTCCTCGCCTTCGGTAGCCGAGGTCTCGACGGCGACGGTGTAATCCTTAAAGCCCGGCAGCACCGCGGCAAGCTCGCGCGTGGTTTCGGTGACACCGTAGCCGTCCTGCACGCCGGCCTGCGCCGAGCCAATGGAGCCTGCGGTCATAACGATGCAGGGGATGGCAAAGATCGCCGTGCCCACAATGATGCGGCGGCGCACCTTGCGCGACAGCTCGTCGACCTCGGCGTCTTCCTCAGCGGTCACATGCCGTCGCCGTTGAGGTCGCGCTTGAGCGGCACACGCAAAAGAAGCAGCACGGCTTCGGCGGCCAGTGCGATAAAGACCACGTTGATGCCAAACTCATAAAGCGCCGAGAGAAACAGTGACCCGCTTGCGATGGCGATGCCGTAGCCAGCCGCGCACAGGGGCGGCATGAGCGCGGTCGCCACGGCCACGCCTGCGATGAGCGTGGCGGGTTCCTGGTCGCGCGAGTTGCCCAGGCCACCCGCAAAGCCGCCCGCGAGCGCGACGGCAAGGTCCCACACAGTCGGCGTTGAATTGTCGATGATGGCAGCTGTGGTGGTGCCAAGGGGCGAGAGCTTAAAGTACAACGTGGACGTGACCAGGCAAAAGGCCATCTGCAGCGCAAGGCTGGCGATGGCTTCGACGGTAATCTCACGGTCGAGCGTGGCGATGCCATATGCCATGGCAAGGACCGAGCCCATGAGCGGGCAGATGAGCATAGCGCCCACGATGGCGATGTCCGAATCGATATCGAGGCCGATGCTCGCGATCAACATGGCGATGATGAGGATGCATAGGTGGGAGCCAGTCAGACGCGCTCCGTTTACAAAACGCTTGCGGATCACGTGATAGGGCGCGCGTCCCTCGCGAATGTTGAACGCGCGCTTTAAAAAGCGACCAGCCTGCTCGGCAGCCTCACTATGGGCAGGGCGGATGCCGTGGCGCCGGTGATGGCGTTCACGCAGTCGCTTGAGCTGTTGTCTATCGAGTTCCATGTCCACCTCGTTCCAGCGCGGTCCGCGCAACGCGCCCGTTGTCCTAACTCTACACCGTGGCGGGCGGGGTGTCTGTTGGATGCGGAATCCGATAGGGCGGATGACGCGGGAGCAAATGCAAATCACAGGCTCAATTCCATCCCGCGAGAATATGATGCACCAGCTCCTTCAAATGTGACGAAACTGTGAAGCACGAGAGCGTGAATTTCAAAAATACGCTGGTCGCCAATGTTGCGCAACAGAATTCAAAAATCGACAGCTACCGTTTGATACGTATGGATACATCCGTGTCAAAGGGAGAAAGCCATGGCAAACTACAGTCCACAACACTTTGAGCCTCGGGCTAAGGCCGTCAACGTCAAGGGCGTTGCTAACCGCGCCGTCGCAACCGTTTTGACGGCGGGCCTCATCGCTCAGCCGCTCATGTCGCCGCTGGCGGCAATCGCCGCACCGTCAACCGATAACGGCGATTCTGTTCAGGGGGGGGGTAGTTCTGTAGAGAACACCGTTGCCGCCGGTAACCAAGCGGTCGTAAAGACGGCTGCCCAGCTGGCCGAGGAGTCGGCAAAGCAGCTCAAGGACGCTCAGGCCGCCTACGATGCCGCCCAGAAGAAGGCCGACGCGGCGGGCCAGTCTCAAAAGCAGGCACAGCAGCAAAAGAATCAGGCCTCGCAGGCCGTGACCGATAACGCCGCCGAGCAGAACGAGGCCGAGGTAGCCGCGCTTCAGGAGAAGATCGACGAGCTTAAGGCAGCCGTCGAAAAGACCGAGCAGCAGCAGAAGAAGCTGGGCGACCTGAACGATCAGCTCGATCAGGCCAACAAGAGTGTCGAGGATAAGACCCAGGCGCTCAAGGACGCCAAGGCAAAGCAGGATGAGGCCAAGAAGGCCCTCGATGATGCCCAGGCCAAGCTCGAGGCCATGGGTATGGACGAGTACGAGGCCGCCAAGAAGGCCGTCGAGGACGCGCGGGCAAAGCTCGATGACGCCAACAAGGCAGTTACTACTGCACAGGACAATCTGGACCAGGCCAAGGCTGCCGAGGCCAGCGCCCAGCAGGAAAAGCAGAATACCGAGGCAGCTTTGACGACTGCCCAGGCCAAGAAGCAGGAGACTGCCGCTGCTCTCGCAGCCGCAACCACCGCGCGCGATAACGCCCAGCAGAAGTT
>USNX01000264.1 GCA_900556205.1 uncultured Collinsella sp. | reverse complement strand
GTGAGCACGCGCGCCGTCGCGGCGCCCACGTGTCCGCAGCCAAAGATGTAGGTCAGGCCCTCGGGGCAGAGCGTCTCGATGTGCACTGCGGGAATCTCGGAGGTGGCGTTGGTGTAGGTGACCTTACTCCCCTCCTCCACCAGCGAAAGCCCGGGGCAGCCCGCAATGGTGCGGCGCGATTCCTCGCCATGGTACTCGGCCACATCGCCCTCGAACGCGCTCGAGGTAAACGGCTCAAAGTCGATGACGAAGTCGCCGATGCGCCGATAGACCAAGACGTCGGCAACCGACTGGAGCAGCGGTACCTTGGTCGCGTCCAGGTGCAGATAGCACAGGCAGATGGCTCCGCCGCAGATCATGCCGGTATCGGAGTTCTCGCCGCCCATGGTGTAGCGGACCAGACGCGATTGCCCTGCGGCCAGCAGCTCGCGCGCCTCGTTCAACGCAAAGAGCTCGATCTTGCCGCCGCCGATGGTGCCCGCTTGGCTGCCGTCGGCAAAGACGGCCATCCAGGCGCCCACGCCGCGCGGCGATGACCCTGCCGTGCCGGCCACGACCACGAGCTCGCACGTCTTACCAGCCTTCAGAGCGCCAAGCGCAGCATTCACAACATCGAGCTTTTCCATTGCCGCCTTCTATCTTTTAAAGACATCGGTGAGCATAGCGAGTGCCTCAAGCACGCCGCCGCCGACCGACGTCGCCTTGTCCGAAATATAGTTGATATAGCTGGCGTCGCCGCGCGGATCGACATCGGCGCATTTAAAGCCCTCAGTCACCTGCACGCCGTTCGCCAAAAGCCCGCGCAGGCAGCCATCGATCTGCGTGCACATGGGCGTATCGTCCGCGTAGCCAATCACGTCTCCGGCGCTCACGATGTCGCCGATTGCGCGGTCGGATCGAAACACGCCGGCGGCGGGGCTGTGGATAACGCGCTCCCTGCCATAGCCAGCGATGACACCCGGCACGCCCGTGTTGGGCTGCGGCGAGCCTTGGGTAATGACACGGCCCAGGAAATGCCCGCGCATGGTTTCGACCACGGCGTCGCAGTCAACCGGCGCGGTAAAGCCCGGCCCCACGGCGATAACGGCAGGCGCCATGTCGCGCGTGGTGCCCAAGTTACGCTTGGCCAGAATCGCGTCGACCACAGCCGCGGGCTTCAGTTCGTCGAGCATCTTGGCCTGGGGGTCCACCACAACGGCAACATCCCCCGTTTGGATAATCTCGAGCGCCTCAGCCGGCGCCTGCGCCAAGCGGGCGCGAATGCCCTCGACCTCGACCTCGCCCAAGCGAATGGCCTCGCAAAAACTGATTGTGCGACGGATGCACGTGGGGACCGCGATATCGGCCATGACGACCGACACGCCGGCGCGCACCAAGCGAGCGGCGACGCCCGTGGCGATATCGCCGGCGCCGCGAACATAAACGAGCATTCCCGAGGCACCTCCCTGTGCTACGGTTTGAGCAGAGCAAAAGCGGTTCGACCGCTACTCTGATGATTATTTATTATCACAGTATTATACGGCGGTGAACAGATGGAAACGGTTAGCGGCAATCTTGCCTCGGCGCTCAGGATTGAGCCGGGCATTACCGCGATTATCGGCAGCGGCGGCAAGTCGACCTTGCTAAAGACGCTCGGCCTTGAGCTTATGCGCGCTGGCGGCCGCGTGCTCCTCTGCACCACCACGCGCATGTTCCCCGTCGCCGGCGTGCCGTGGGACGGGTCGAGCCGTCGCCTGGACGCCGCGCCCTGGAAGCCGGGTGCCTCACACGCCCCAGGCTGCACCTGCGAGGCCTGCGCGGGGCTTGTGCGGGGAAGCATCTGCCAGGCGGGTGTTTTGGACCCGGAGACGGGCAAGCTCTCCTCCCCTGCCGAGCCGCTCGACCAGCTGGCGCAGCGCTTTGACTACGTCCTGGCCGAGGCGGACGGCAGCAAGCGGCTCCCGCTCAAGGCCCACGCCCCGTGGGAGCCGGTCGTTCCCGCAGGCACGGCCAACGTTATCTGGGTCGTGGGCGCCTCGGGGCTGGGCAAGCCCGTCGCCGAGGTTGTCCACCGCCCCGAGCTCTTCTGCGAGCGCTGCGGCTGCGAGCCCACCGACACTGCCACCCCAGAACGCGTCGCCATGGTGCTCAATGCCGAGCTGCAGATGCTGAACCTCAACAATGCCCGCATCATGCTCAACCAAGCCGACACGCTTGCCGGCCTAACGATGGCCGACCGCTTCGAGGCAGCCCTCGACCGCCCCGTCGTCGCCACCAGCCTCAAATAGCCGGCCCCAGCCTCCGCAGTTGCGGTGAAATACGGACTGTTTG
>USNX01000263.1 GCA_900556205.1 uncultured Collinsella sp. | reverse complement strand
ACGGGCTGGTCGAGCGGGTACTCCTTCTTGACGATGGGGCCGTTGACCTGCTCCCACTCGGCAACGAACTCGTCCTGAGCCTGGCAGAAGGCAGCAAGGGCCTCCTGGCCAAACTTCATGGCGGCGAGCATGTCGTCCTCGGAGATCTCCTCGGCGCCGGCCTCGACCATCGAGATGAAGTCGGCAGAGCCGCCCAGCTCCAGGTCCAGATCGGAGTTCTCGCGCTCCTCGTAGGTGGGGTTGACGATAAACTCGCCGGTCTCCACGTTGCGGCCGATGCGCACGCAGGCAAGCGGGCCCTCGAAGGGCACGCCGCCAAGCGTCATGGCCAGGGAAGCACCCATAACGTTGATGACGTCGAAGGGGTTGACCTGGTCGGCGACGAGCGAGGTGGCGACGATGTGCACCTCGTTGCGGAAGCCGTCCGGGAAGCTCGGGCGAATCGGACGGTCGATCATGCGCGCGGTGAGCGTGGCCTTCTCGCTGGGACGGCCCTCACGCTTGAGGTAGCCACCCGGGATGCGGCCGGCTGCGTACATCTTCTCGTTGAAGTCGACGGTCAGCGGGAAGAAGTCGTAGTTCTTGCGCTCCTTGGAGACGACCACGGTGTCGAGCATCGTGGTGTCGCCCTGCTTGACCAGGCAGGCGCCGGTGGCCTGCTTGGCAAGCTCGCCCGACTCAAAGGTGTAGGTCTTGCCGTACAGCTCAAAGGTCTTGGATACGAGTGTCATTGTTCTCCTTTACCCCACAGGCCCCTTGCCTGCGGGCTTCTCATGTGACGCGGGCCCCCTGCCCCCGCCACGCTTCAGAGCGTGATTGTTCACGCCCTTACACAAAAAAAGCGCCCCGCTGCGCAGGACGCTCTTAGCATGTACAAATCCTACTGGATGTTGTCGCGGATGCCCAGAGCCTTGATGAGCTCACGGTACTCGACGATGTCGTTCTTCTTGATGTAGGAGAGAAGACGACGACGACGACCGACGAGCATGAGCAGGCCACGACGGGTGTGGAAGTCCTTCTGGTGGGACTTCATGTGCTCGGTCAGCTCCTTGATGCGCTCGGACAGGATGGCGACCTGAACCTTGGGGTTGCCGGTGTCGACCGGGGTGTTACCGAACTGGGCAGTCAGCTCCGCCTTGCGCTCTTTGGAAACAGTCATTGTTTCACCTTTCGTTTTGCGTCGCCCTCGGGCGACTCGATTCGCCTCGGACTGGGAAGCCGCCGGTGGAGCGAGCAACCAAGGTCGAGGTACCAACAGACCGATATGTTACCACAAGCAGCCCGCCCCTGCGCATCATCACCGACCCAACATGAATTCCATCGCACGGAGGCGCTGGTCGGTATGCGTCGCCGCCCACACATGCGAAAGCCCGAGCAGGAACGCCGCCGTATGCGGGTCGATTCGCTCGCCCATGAGCGCATCGAAGGTCATGGACATGAGGGCGCGCAGCCATGCGGTCTCACCGGTCGACACCAACTCGGCACCCGGAACGCTCGAAGCGCACGACCCGCACATGAGCCCGCCGGCCTGGGGCGAAAAATACGACAGCATGGGGTCTCCGCACAGCACGCAGGCCGAAAAATCGGGTCGGTAGCCAACGTGCGACAGCAGCTTAAAGACATATGCAGCCACAAGCAGATCCATATGCGCTGTGTCGAGCCCGCTGCCCACCAGGGCAAGCGCTCGCTGCGTTATAGCAAAGGTAAACGGGTCCTCGGCGTCCTCGAACGAGCACACGCGCGCGACCTCGGCGATCGCGCTTGCCGCGCATGTCGTCTCGTAATCGGGCGCAACGCCGAGCGGAGCCTCCATAAGCTCGGCCTGGGAAACCACATCGAGCGACCGTCCATGCGCAAGCAGCATATCGACGGTACAGAACAGCTCGCAGCGCGCCGCCAACCGCCCGCCGGGCTTACGCGCACCCTTTGCCACGGCACGAACCTGCCGACCCCGCTCGTCAAGCATCGTCAGGATCAGGTCGGTCTCTTTGAGCTTCGTCTTGTCGAGGACGAGCACCTTGGTGCGATATGTCCGGGAGCCTGCCATGCGTGCCGCGCGCCCTTAGTCCTCGGCGTTGTAGCCAAAGCGGCGAATCTGGGCCTCGTCGTCACGCCAGCCGGCCTTGACCTTCACGTCCAGCTCCAAAAAGACCTGCGTGCCAAAGATGCGCTCAAGATCGCGACGGGCGTCGATACCGATATGCTTGATCATCTCGCCGCCCTTGCCGATGATGATGCCCTTTTGGCCCTCGCGCTCGACGTAAATGGTAGCGTGCACGCGCAGCACCTTCTTGGTCTGCTCGAGCGCATCGCAGATCACGCC
>USNX01000262.1 GCA_900556205.1 uncultured Collinsella sp. | reverse complement strand
TGGGGGCGCATCTCGCACAGCTTTACGGCAAACCCGCGGTCTGCCAGCTGGATCGCGCATTCCGAACCCGCCAGACCGCCACCGATAACTGTCACCTGATCGAACTGCATCTGCAAACACCTTTCTAATTGACACGTTTTCCATTGTGACCGAAGGGTGTCTGGGCGTGAAGGGCAAACTTGGAGGGCGCATACCTTCCATCCATCATGCGCTCGATAAGACCCTCGAGTTCAAGCGAACCCAGGAGCTTAAGTACGCCGACGGGATCGAGCGAGACGAGCGCCGCGATGTCGTCAACCTTGAGCGGAGAGGCGATGAGCGCATGCATCACGGTCTGCTGTGTTGGATCCAGGTCGGCAATGCCGGGAGCATCGGGGCGCGAGTAGCGCAGGGTGCCGTAGATGCGTGAGATAGCCATCTCGATAGATTCCTCGTCCACGATGCAGCAGGCACCGTTCGCAATGAGGTAATTCGTGCCACGCGACTCGGGCGATAGGATCGACCCCGGCACGGCAAGAAGTTCGCGCCCCAAATCCATAGCAGCCTCGGCTGTAGAAAACGTCCCAGAAGGCATACCCGCCTCGGATACAAAGAGGGCTTGCGACAGGGCCGCGATCACGCGATTGCGGCGCGGAAAAGCAAACTTGCGCGGACCCATGCCCCACGGAGAGATCGACACGACCGCGCCGCCCGTATCAAGCGTGCGCGTAATAAGCCCCGCGCTCGAACGCGGATAGACCACGTCGGCGCCCGTCCCCAGCACCACGACGTGTTTGCCGCCGGCGTTGACCGCAGCCCAACCCGAGGCCTGGTCACAACCGACCGCGCCGCCCGATACAACCGTCACGCCCGCATCAACCGCCACTTTTGCCGCAAGCTCTGCCACGGCAAGACCATACGGCGAGGCCTTGCGCGCGCCGATGATGGAGAGCGCGGGCGTCGAAAGCACCTCGGGGTTGCCGCGCACATAGAGCGTCTGGGGTACATCAGAAAGCTCCAAAACGGTCTCGGGATACAACGTATCACCTGGATGCAGCTCGAAGGTCCCCTCGGCCATCATTGGTCCCTCCTTCCCTGGTACATCGCCGCCTCGAGCACGTGGTCCTGCGTCACTTGTTCGCTCTCGGCGACATCTGCGATCGTGCGCGCAATGCGAACCAGGCGCACGATGCCGCGCCCTGTGAGATGTGTGCGTTTGGACAGACCGAGCACACACTTCTCCGCCGCATCATCGAGCTCAAAGGTCGAAACGACGCCGTCAATGGACCGTGTCTCGTCATCCTCGGCCTCGGCATCCGCATCGTCCATACGGGACTCGCGCCAGGCGCGAAAGGCGCGACCGCGCACAACGTAGTCACGTAACTCGGCCGACGACATACCCTCCGCGCCCTCGATAATCACCTGGGGGTCGGGACGGGTCACATCGATCATCATGTCGATACGGTCGGCCAAAGGACCGCGCAGCTTTGCCCGATAGCGCTCCACCATCGCCGCCGAGCAGCGACACGGCACCTCGCGATCGCCCAAAAAGCCGCAGGGGCAGGGATTGCTCGCAGCCAGCAGTTGAAAGCGCGACGGGAAGGTAAAGGCCCCGTCGACGCGTACGATCCTCACATAGCCACGTTCGATGGGCTGACGCAGCGTCTGCAGCACACCCGTGGGAAACTCGGCAAGCTCGTCCAAAAAGAGCACACCGCCATGAGCAAGGCTGATCTCACCCGGGTGCACCGGGCGCCCACCGCCGATAAGGCCTGCGGTCGAAATACTGTGATGGGGACTGCGGAAGGGCCGGTGCCCCGCCAACAAGCCATCAATGTTCTCACCCAAAACCGAATGGATGCACAGCGCCTCCTGTTGATCCTCAACAGAAAGCTCGGGCAGGATGCCGGTCATACGACGTGCGAGCATAGTCTTGCCCGATCCCGGGGACCCAATCATGAGCAAGCCGAGTTCTCCTGCCGCCGCAAGCGCCATGCCACGTTTGGCGACCTCCTGCCCCAGCACGTCGGCATAGTCGAGCTCGGGCTCAAAGGTCGCCTCAGGCCCTTCAGAATCCAGGTAGTGCCGCGCGGCATCGCCCATACCATGAGCAAGCTGAGACAAATGATCGATAAAGCCGCAATCCACGCCCGCGAGTGGCACATGCTGGTCTGACCTGCCGGCGATAAAAGACAGCCCCATGTCGCGAGCCAGCAGTTGAAACGCCACCTCGCCCTTGACGGGAAGCACCGTACCGTCCAAGCCGAGCTCGCCGGCGATAAGGCAGCGATCGAGGTTGTCACGGGGAATCTGACCATCGGCTGCCAGAACCGCGATGGCGATAGGC
>USNX01000261.1 GCA_900556205.1 uncultured Collinsella sp. | reverse complement strand
GGCCGACGGCAAACGGGCGCAGGCCCGGGGCGAGCATCTGGTAGAACGGGTTGAGGTCGGCAATGCCCATGAGCTCGGGGTTGGCAGCGTTGTTCATAAGCCAAGCGCCCTGGCCCATATAGGAAAGCAGTAGGCAGCACTTAACGAACGGCCAGGTAGCGTAGATGTTGCCGCGGCCGACGTGGCCCATGTCGGAGTAGAGCGCCTCGGCACCGGTGGTGGCGAGGAAGCAACTGCCCAGAATCATGATGCCCGCGTGGTTGTTGGGGCTCAGCAAAAAGGCGATACCGCGCACCGGGTTGAGGCACAGCAGCACGGCGGGGTGCTGGAAAACAAAGAAAAGACCCGTGCCGCCCAGGAACAGGAACCACAGCGTCATGATGGGGCCAAAGGCGTGACCGATCTTGGCCGTACCGATGCGCTGTACCAAGAAGAGCACGATGATGATGGCGAGCGTAATGGCGACGACGCGGCCCTGGTCATCGCCCAGCACGGCATGGACCGCCGGGATGGTGCGCAGGCCCTCGATGGCCGTGGTAACGGTAACGGCCGGCGTCAGGATGCCGTCGGCGAGCAGCGCGGCGCCACCCAGCATGGCGGGGATGATAAGCCACTTGCCGCAGCGCTTGACCAGGCTGTACAGGGCAAAGATGCCGCCCTCACCATGGTTATCGGCGCGCAGCGAGATGAGCACATACTTGATGGTGGTCAGCAACGTGACCGTCCACACGACAAGGGAGAGCGCGCCGAGCACGAACTCCTCCGTGACGCTTCCGATGCCGCCGTTGCCGGCAACGAGCGCCTTGGTTACATACATAGGGCTGGTGCCGATATCGCCGTACACCACGCCCAGCGTGACGAGCATCGCCGAGATGCTCACAGGAATCGCAGCGTGCGAAGCTGCCTCCTTGGCCTTTTGTTCCATAAGCCGGTTTCCTCCCAACTTTAATGTTCGAAGGAATTATAGGTAATCGGCCCATGTTTGAATGGCACTGTTTTCCCAGCTAGATAAACATTTATACGGCCTTTAAGCCACCTCGGCGATATGGAATGTGACAAAGGGACTGTCTCTTTGTCGCATCCGTCATTTTCCGAGCCAATTTTTGAACCACCACTCCATGGAGCGGCTCATCTCGGCCATAAAGGGACTCGTGTGCTTGCGGGTATAGATGTCCACGACGCGCTCCCCCACCACGCGGGCATGCGGACGGAACATCGCGTCCATCTCGGCTACCTGCGCGTCCATAGTCGCAGCATTGGCGCGGCAGTAGCGCTCCTCGTGCACCAGGTTCACCACGGGATGCGCAATGGCCGGACGCTCCTTACGGGGCGTGCCGATGATGAGCATCGACAGCGGCATGGTATACGGAGGCAGATCGAGCAGCTCGGCCACTTCCTCGGCATTCTCGACGATATCACCGATGTAGCAGCTCCCCAGGCCCAGGGCCTCGGCGGCGACCACGGCGTTTTGCGCAGCGATCACGGCGTCCTGGGCCGCGATGGCAAAGTCACCCAAACCCGGTGCACGGCGGGGCGCCTTGCCCGTGCGCTCGACAAACTCGGGCTCAAAGCAGCCCACGTGCTCAAACAGATCGATCCACTTGGCATAGTCGACCACAAATATAAGTGCCCAGGGCGCCTTGGCGATCATGGGCTGGTGGTCGCACAGGTCGGCCAGACGATCCAGCGTAGCCTGCTCGCGAATGCTCACGATGGAATACATCATCATGGCGCCCGCCGACGGCGCGCGACTCGCCGCATGCAAAATTGCCGCCCGCTGCTCGTCGGTCACCGCCACGGGACGGTCGTCGTCATCACGCGCAAAGACACGCGTGGAGGAACGGTGCTCCAACGTGTCCAGCACCGCATTGCCCGTCGTCTCGACCGGATAGCCGCCCGCGTCCATGCCAGCGTCCACGTCACCCGCACTCGTCATACAAGCCCGTTCGTTCATCGCCTCATCCTCGCCAATTCTTTAAGAAGCCTTTACGTTTCCGTGTAATTCCCGTCCATTATCGCGCAGGTCGCCACTACATTGCGCCACACCGTCACACGTGCGCGTTAATATGGCTGGTTGTTGTGCGCAGACACCAATTGCAGCGCATATCTTGGTAACAATCGGGTAAACCCCCGCTTTCGTACGTTTTAGTTTGTGAGGAGTCTCAGCATGTTCGCTGCCGCCATCTCGCTCGTCGGTCTTGCGGCGACCGTCTACCTTGTCTTGCGCGAGGCCAAGGCCATTCGCGCTCAGTCGGGCACCGTTGCCAAAAGCGCTCTTGGGTGGAGCGTCGCCTTCGGCCTGTTCCAGCTCTTTTTGACCATTTGG
>USNX01000260.1 GCA_900556205.1 uncultured Collinsella sp. | reverse complement strand
CACGAGGGCGGGTCGATGGTCGACCGCGCCCTTTCTTGCGTTTCGGCTCCGGTGCGCCTGGTGGGGATATTCGTTTGCGTCCTGTGCGTGTGCCTGACACAAAGCCCGCTGTACCTCATGTTGATGGCGGCCATTGCGCTGGTGCTGGTCGCGGTGCGCCCCGCACGCGGGCTGCGTGCGACCATTGTACCGGCGCTCGGCGCCACGGGGCTTGCGGTGGTTCTGGCATTGCCTGCCCTGCTGCTGGGCGCGTCTGCCACGGGCGCCATGCTCAAGATCGCGCTCAAGACCTTCATTAATGTGTCGCTGGTGCTGGGCGTTTCGTGGACGCTTACCTGGAGCCGCATGTCGGCGGCGCTCAAGATGCTGCATCTACCCGACGAGGTCATCTTTACGTTTGATATGGCGCTCAAGCACATCGAGGTGCTGGGCCGAACGGCGCACGATCTGACCGAATCGGTCATGCTGCGCAGTGTGGGTCGCGCGCCTGAGGGGTTTTCGCGCACCGACTCGGTCGCGGGTATCATGGGCATGACCTTTATCAAGGCGATGGAATGCAGCCGCGCGATGGACGAGGCCATGCTCTGCCGCGGCTTTGCCGGCGCGTATCCGGCTCCCGCGCGGAGCGGCTTTGGCTGGCGCGATGGGGTCTATGCGGTCGGCGTGGCGTTGCTCGCCGTGTTGTGTGCGGTACTGTAGCGCGGGCGGTCTAGCCGTCGATGTGAGTAGGGAAGGGCGACGTTTTGACGATCGATATGAATAGTGCGGCGGGCACGAACGGTGCGGGCGGCGCCGAGGGCGCGCCGCTTATTGAGTTGCGCGACGTGGTGTTCTCCTATGCGGGGCATACGGTTGTCGATGGCGTGTCGCTGCAGGTCGATCGTGGTGAACTCGTTGCCCTGCTCGGTCCCAACGGCTGCGGTAAGACGACGATTATGCGTCTTATTAACGGCCTTGAACTCGCGGACGCAGGGGCATACCTGTTTGACGGGTGTATGGTCGATGCGGCATATCTCAAGGATTCCGCGACGGCCCAGCGGTTCCATCAGCGCGTGGGCTTTGTGTTCCAGAATGCCGACGCCCAGTTGTTCTGCGCTACGGTGGGTGAGGAAGTTGCTTTTGGTCCCGCGCAGATGGGGCTGCCGGCAGACGAGCTCGACCGTCGCGTGCACGATGCCATAGAACTGTTTCAAGTTGCCGACCTGGTCGATGCCTCGCCCTATCAGCTTTCGGGTGGGCAAAAGAAGCGTGTGGCGCTGGCGGCAGTCGTATCGATGAACCCCGATATCTTGGTTCTCGACGAACCTACTAATGGGCTCGACGAGGATTCATGCGACATCGTGGTCAACTTCTTGCTGGCCTACGTCGCGGCGGGTAAGACGGTCTTGATGAGCACACATCACCAGGATTTGGTGCGACGCCTGAGTGCCCGTGCAATCTATATCGATCGATATCACCATGTGGTCGAGGCGCCTTCGCCGTCGTATGGAACCGAAAGCGGTGCTACGGACTAGTTGCTGCGTAGAGCGTGCGTAGCCGCCCGCGCGGCTTTGCCGTGATGGTATAGTTATCCAGGTTTTTTATGGGGGTGGCTATGCCAAGCTGGAACATTCATATCGCTCAGACGGAGCGTTTGCTGGAGCGCACCGGTGCGCTTGCCAAGAGCGTGCGCGACCGCAATGCCTTTTTGTTTGGCTGCGTGGTTCCGGATATTTTCGTGGGCTATATGGTCCCTGGCATCGCCGATCCCATCCCGTACCGCATTACGCACTTTGCCAAGCCCGAGCCTATCCCTAAGCCGCGTGAGCACGAGTTCTGGGATACCTATGTGGCACCGTTGCTTAAAAGTTCGCCCACCGGTGCGCCAGCCGCGGCGACCTCGATTATCGAGGAGCGCGAGCGACTGAATCGCGTGCACTATCCCCAGCGCTACAGGGATGCTGAGCCGGTTGTCGGTCCCGGCGCTCGTGAGTTCTCGCTTGCGTCCGAAGATGCGGCGCAGTCGTTGCTCGATTTGACACTGGGTGTCTGGTCGCATCTGGTGGCCGATACCGTATGGAATACGCGCGTGAATCAGTACCTGGAGGCGCACGGCGGCAAGCCGTGCGAGGAGTTCCGCATTAAAAAGCAAGGCGACTTTGACTGGTTCGGCAAGACGCTCGGCATTGTTTCGATTCCGCGCGCGACCGATCGCCTGTATACTGCGGCGACGCGTTTTGGGCAGTATCCCATCCATAAGGAGTATGTGCTCAAGACCATCGGCGTCATGCACGAGATTGTACGCGAAAACCCCGGCGATCCCGACCATCCGCCATACCGCCTGCTAAC
>USNX01000259.1 GCA_900556205.1 uncultured Collinsella sp. | reverse complement strand
GTCGAACTCGGCCTGAGCCTCGTCGCCGGCGCCGGCGCCGTGGTAGGTGTCGCACAGGTCGCGGCCCAGAGCGCGCTTGAGCTCGTAGGGGTCGGCGGAGCCGTCGGCCAGGGCGGCGTCGATCTTGTCGACCTCGGCCGGGGTGAGCGAGCTCGCCAGGCGGTAGTACTTGCCGATCATCTCGTCGGGGATGGACATGGTCTTGCCGAACATATCCTTGGGGGCGTCGGTCAGGCCGATGTAGTTGCCGTAGGACTTGGACATCTTGCGCACGCCATCGGTGCCCTCGAGCAGCGGCATGGTGAGCGCGATCTGGGGCTCCATGCCCATCTTCTCCATGAGCTCGCGACCAGCGAGCAGGTTGAAGAGCTGGTCGGTGCCGCCCATCTCGACGTCGGCCTTAATCTGAACGGAGTCGAAGGCCTGCATCACGGGGTACAGGAACTCGTGCAGGGCGATCGGCGTCTGAGACTGGTAGCGCTTTGTAAAGTCGTCGCGCTCAAGGATGCGGGCGACGGTGAACTTGGAGCATACCTGCAGCAGGCCGGCCAGGTCCATCGAAAGGATCCAGTCACCGTTGTGCACGATGGTGGTCTTCTCGGGATCCAGGATCTTCATGGCCTGGCTCACGTAGGTCTCGGCATTGGCCTCGATCTGCTCCTGCGAAAGCTGCGGACGCGTGGAGTTCTTGCCCGAGGGATCGCCGATCAGCGCGGTGCCGTTGCCGATGATAAGGGTGACGTTGTGGCCCAGGTCCTGGAACTGGCGCATCTTGCGCAGCGGCACGGCATGGCCCAGGTGCAGGTCGGGGCTGGTGGGGTCGACGCCGAGCTTGATGTTGAGGGGCTCGCCCTTCTCAAGCTTCTTGCGAAGGTCGGCCTCGGGAACGATCTGCGCGGCGCCCGAGGTGATGATACGCATTTGCTCGTCAACAGACAGCATTGGGTATCCTCCTTTTGCTATAGCACCCTCACCGGATACGGCGGTGCTGGAAGTCCATAAACTCTCATATGATAACAAACTGACGCGACGCGGCACCTACGACAGGAAAATCCTCGTCCTGCCGCACGCGTCAACGGCGACCGGCAGACGTGTACCGTCACGCTCGACCAGATAGCGTACCTGCCGACGACGCAAGCAGTCGCGGCAACGGACCTGTCCCGTCGCATCGGTAGCGCAGACGCCCTCGGCGGTCAGCAGGCAGTGCTCGCACACCATAAGCTCGGGACGGTCGGCGTCGACCGGACCCCAGACGCCGGGTTCAGCAGCCAGTTCGGCAATACGCTCCGCATCATTGCCGAGCAACTCGGCCGGCAAGTACACCCGCCCCGCACCGAGTTCGCGCAGCCAGGCAAGCGTGGCCCGATTCGCGCAGAACACCGGCGCCGCCACGTCAAACGTCACGCCCAGCTCGCGAGCGATCACCACCTGTCCCAGGTTGCGGCAGACGACGCGCCCGGCACGCTGTATCAGTGAGCGGGTCCGGTCAGCGTCACCCGTGCGGCACACCTCGTCAAGCACCACAACGGTGTCGGACAAATCGAGTTCTCCGCGCGGGTCGGCATCCATCAGTTGCCAAGCAAAAACCATGCGAGCGGGAGCCGCGCACTCCACCAACTCCGTCGACGCACCGCCATCCACCGCAACGTCCTCAAAGGGCAGTACCTCAACGGCACGTGCAACGGGCGCAATCGCATCCGCCTCGGCCCGCATGCGCTCCAACACCGCCGCCGTCTGATCCAACACGCCGGCGCTGCGAATCAGGTACACCTCGCAGCCCGTGTCAACCTTACGCTTGCAATGCACGACGACGCGCTTCCCCGCTGCGGCATCCACCGGGCAGGGCACCTGCGGCCAGCGCTTGGGCACATCGGGACGCGCGTCGGCACCCGGATAGAACCGAATCTCGAGCGTGTCACCCGCCGCCACGGCGGCATCGAGCTCGACGGTCACTTCCTCGTGGCCAACGGCCACCAGGCGTCCCACGCGCACACCTTGGTTGATCGCACGCTCAAAGCTCATAAGCTCGGCACCCGAACGCCCTCGCAGGTACGCATCGGTAAACCCACGGTTAAACGACCTTCCCAGCTCGCGCTCAAGCTCTTCCACGGCGCCGGGGTCCCACGCGCCGTCGCACAGCATATCGAGTGCCCGGCGCCACACCCGCACCACGTTGAATACGTAATCGGGGTTCTTCATGCGTCCCTCGATCTTGAGCGACGCCACGCCGGCATCTACAAGCTCGGGCAGATGCGCAATACCCAGATAGTCGCGCGGACACAGCAGGCGATCTCCCTCGACGGCGACAACGCTCTGCCCCGCCTCGTCCACC
>USNX01000258.1 GCA_900556205.1 uncultured Collinsella sp. | reverse complement strand
CCACATTGTTGAGCGTGACTGCCAGGTGAAACCAACCGGAGACGTGCGGCGTGATGAGCATGTTGGGTGCATCCCACAGTGGGCTTGTCTCAGGCAGCGGCTCGGGGTCGGTGACGTCGACCGCGGCGCCGGCGAGATGACCCGACTCCAGGGCGGCAACCAAGTCGTCGGCGACCACAAGATCGCCGCGGCCGCCGTTGGCAAAGAAGGCGCCCGGCTTCATCGCGGCGAAGAACTCGGCGTTCGCCAGACCGCGGGTCTCGGGTGTGCTGGGCATAAAGGATGCGACGACGTCAGCCTCGGCCAGGCGCTCGGGCAGGGCATCCATGCCGTCCATGTCCTCAAACACAATGGGGTAGACGAGCGGATGACGCTTAATGCCGCGGACGTGTGCGCCCATGCTGCGGCAGAGCGTGGCAAAGTGGCCGCCAATGTCGCCCGCACCCAGCACCAGCACGTTAGCATTTTTGAGCGAGGTGACCGGCCCCAAGTCCTCCCAGCGATGCTCGCGCTGCAGGTCCTGGTAGCCGGGCAGGCGCTTCATCATAGACAACACCATGGCAAACATGTGCTCGCTTACGGCTTGGCCGTAGGCGAGCACCGAGCAAGACAGTTTGGCGTCGGCCGGCACGGTGCCGGCGACAAGGTAGTCGTCATAGCCGGCGGTCTGCAATTGCAACAGCTGGAGATGCTCGCATGCCGTGAGCATGTCAGGGTCGATGTTGCCCAGGATCACGTCGGCATCGGCGACCTGCTCGCGCGTGGCGGCGTCGGCGCTCGTGTAGAAAAAGTCCTCGCCCGGAGCGCTCGACTCAAGAATTGCGCGATGACGGTTGTTGACGGGCAGCAAAACCAGGATGTTCACAAGCAGTCCTCTCCGCTTGACCTACCAAAAAGGGACAGGTTTATTTTGGCAGGTTTTATCAGGCAAAACGTTCAAATAAAAACGCCGGATGCAAGACGAGCGTACCCGTCAGCATCCGGCGCATCTACAGCTACCAGCTCAGCAGCTCGTAGCCGTCCTCGGTCACCACGAGCTGAACCTCGCACTGGGCCGAATCGCTGCCGTCCTTGGTGCGCACGCACCAACCATCACCCTTGCTGATCTTGATGTCGGGCGCTCCGGCATTGACCATGGGCTCGATGGTAAAGACCATGCCCGGGGCCATGATGGTGTCCACATCGGGCGCCTCGGTGGTAAAGCCCACAAACGGGTCCTCGTGGAACTCCTTGCCGATGCCGTGTCCGCCGTACTCGCGCACCACGCTAAAACCGGCGTCCTCGACCGTCTTTTGCACGGCCTCGGCCATAACGGACAGCGGCAGCCACGGCTTGACGGCGGCAAGGCCCGCCTCCACGCTGGCGCGGGTGACGTCGACCAGGCGCTGGCGCTCGGCCGAGACCTCGCCGATGCAGAACATGCGGCTCGAGTCGCTAAAGTAGCCGTCAAGAATCGTGGAGCAGTCCACGTTGATGATGTCGCCCTCGTGCAGCACGTCCGCATCGCAGGGGATACCGTGGCAGACGACGTCGTTGATCGAGGTGCACACGCTCTTGGGATAGCCCTCGTAGTTAAGGTCGGCCGGCGTGCCGCCGTGCTCGACGGTGTAGTCATAGATCATCTGGTCGATCTGGTTGGTGGTCATGCCTGCGGCGATATGCTCGCCCACATAATCGAGCACGCCCACGTTGATGGCGGCCGAGCGCTTGATGCCCTCGATATCGGCGGGCGTCTTGTAGAGCGTGCGGGGCAGGACCTCCCAGCCCTCTTCCCACAGGCGCTCGAGGCGCTCATCAAAGGCGTTATGGCATTTCTTGTATTTCTTGCCGCTGCCGCACCAGCAAGCGTCGTTGCGGCCGGGCACGGGTCCTTTGTCATACATGGCTAACTTCCTTTCATCCGCAGCTAGTATAGCCCACTCACAGGGCAGCTGCGCGCTAGTAGCTCACCTGGCAGGGAATGCCGAGGGCACGCACGCGCGCGGCAATGGCGTCGAGGGCCTCGGGTGCTGCTTTGGCAAGGCCGGCGATCGGTGTCTCGCGCGCCACCGTGTAGATGGTCGCTTCTTGTGGGCGAATGCGCTCAAGCGCCGCGAGCCAGGGGGCAACGTACTCCTCGCCGGTGTTGTCGATGGGCTTGCCCAGATACTCACCGGTCAAGAAGATCGTCTGGATAATAACGTGACCGTCAAAGCTTGCGAACGTCTCAATCTGGTGCTCGACGTCGTAGGGGCCAACAGGCTGGTCGAGCAGCTGGATAAATGCCGGATCGACCGTATCGAGCTTAAGAATGTTGTCGTCGACCATCATGAGCGCATCGTGCACCTCGGGGC
>USNX01000257.1 GCA_900556205.1 uncultured Collinsella sp. | reverse complement strand
CGAAGCTCGCGTCGGCACCGAGACCTACAACTTCGGCACCAACTTCATGGCTGCCGTCTCCGCCGCTTGCATCGTTCCGCCGCTGATCACCACCTTCGCCGTCGTTGTCGGCAAGAAGTACTTCAGCCAGGAGGATCATGACGCCGGTATCGTCAACCTCATCCTTGGTTGCACCCACATCACCGAGGGCGCCATTCCGTTCATGACCAAGAACATCTGGCCCGTCATGCCCATCATGATGCTCGGTTCTTCCATCGCTTCCATCTTGACCATCTTCTTCAACGTTCACGATCCGGCGCCTCACGGCGGCTTCCTGGTCCTGCCCGTTGTCGAGAACGGCCCGCAGTGGGTCCTCGCGATCCTCATCGGCGCTGTGGTCGGTGGCATCCTGTTCGTGGCCTTTAAGAAGTACGACTTTGAGAAGAACCAGAAGGCCGCTCCTGCAACCAAGCCGGTTGAGGCCCCCAAGGCCGCTGCCGTCGAGGCCCCCAAGGCCGAGGCTGCTGACTTCGTGAAGGTCGAGAACGTCTTTGTCGCCGAGGACTTCGCTTCTCGTGACGAGGCTCTGAGCTTTGTCTCCAACCAGGCCGTTAAGGCCGGTATCGCCGGCGATGCCGACGCCGTGATGAACGCCTTCCTGGCCCGCGAGGCCGAGGGCACCACGGGCATGATGGAGGGCTTCGCCATTCCGCATGCCAAGTCCGACGCCATCACCGAGGCCGCTGTCATCGTCGTCAAGGACGACTCTGGCGTGACCGGTTGGGACACCATGGACGGCGCTCCCGTCAACGTGGCTATCGCTCTGCTCATCCCGGGTGCACAGGCCGGCACCACGCACCTCAAGATCCTGTCCAAGGTCGCCGAGGCGCTTATGGACGAGGACTTCCGTGCCACCGTCAAGGGTTCCACCAACGCCGCCGAGATCGCCAAGACGATCAACGCCCGCCTGGTCTAATTCCACGGTACGCGAATAACATCGCCCCCTGTATATAAGGCGGAGTCCCTCTCCAGGGCCTTCGCCTTTTTCATCCCCTTCCTAAGTTGCGGTGAAATAGGGACCATTTAAACGTTTCAACTGCAAAATCAGTCCCTATTTCACCGCAACATGCAGAAGGGTATAGATAGCCCCCATCAACCAGATCAACCAGGCGAACAACAATCAGCCTGAATTCCGTTTGCACGATATTGCTCTGGACCGACCGAGTTTCCGCAGCTCGCCCGCCGGGCGGGGCGGTTAAGTTTGTCGCGAGTTCCGCACGCAAAGGAAAGCACTTAATGTGCTTTCCGTCTTGCGCAGGACTGTAGAGCAGCAAACTTAACCGCCCCGCCCGGCGGGCGAGCGCAGGGATACGACATCTGTCCAACAATTCGTGTGAAACACAATGAAAAACCGTTTGATGTGAGTTAATATAAACAACGTCGTGAATCTGACTCCTGCCACATGCATGACAGGGGTTAAACACAAAAAGGAGTCAACTATGGTTTCTGAGAAGGCTACCCTCGTTAATCCTCAGGGTCTGCACATGCGTCCGGCTGGTCTGTTCGCCTCCACCATGGGCAAGTATGCCTGTGACGTGACGGTCGTCACCCCCGAGAAGGAGGTCAACGGCAAGTCCCCGATGGCCCTCATGGCTGCTGGTATCCCCTGCGGTACCGAGGTCGAGGTCAAGTGCGACGGCGCTGACGAGGCCGAGGCTCTGGCTGCTGCCATCGAGCTCATCAAGAGCGGTCTTGGCGAGTAGAACTCAAACGGGTCGCATGTTGAACAACTAAGTTCATATTTGGGGGCGCAGTGACCTGTTGTAAGGTAGCTGCGCTCTTTTGTCATGGATATGGCAAAACGCTTTATCACATGACACGGAGAGAGGAATGGGAATGTATCAGGGAGTCAACGCTTCCGAGGGCATCGGTATCGGCACCGTCATGGTCGCCGTCGATCCCGACTTGACGTTTGAGCCGCACGAGGTTGCTGATTCGGCAGCAGAGAAGGAGCGCTATCAGTCCGCTCTTTCGGTCTTCTGCGAGAAGACCCAGGCTCAGGCCGACCACATGAAGGAGACGGTGGGCGAGGCCGAGGCCGAGATCATGAGCGGACATATTGTCCTGGCTCAGGATCCGGGTATGACCGACGCCATCAACGCCGCCATTGACGGTGGTACCTGCGCCGAGCAGGCGCTCATTGACACCTCGACCATGTTCGAGAACATGTTCCTGTCCATGGACGACGAGATGTTCCGTCTGCGCGCGGCCGACATCGCCGACATCCGCACCGGTATTCTGGCCGAGCTGCTGGGCAAGGAGGTCGTCGACCTCTCCGTCCTGCCCGAGAACACTGTCGTTG
>USNX01000256.1 GCA_900556205.1 uncultured Collinsella sp. | reverse complement strand
GCCCTCGTGCGCGCCTCCACCCAGGCGAACCCGCTCAAGCAGGCTCGCCAGGTGCAGGACGTTCTTTTGCATCACGCGATGACGAGCGCCCGTGGGCTCGTAACGCTGCTCGACCGCAAGCCAGCTAGGCAGCTCGGCTATTGCCATGAGCACCGCTTTCCTTAACCGTCAGCGAGATCAGACGGAATGCGATGGTAAGCACCGCCACGCCAATCACGCCGGACAGGATATACATGGCAGCCTGGCCGGCAAAGCCAAGGCCCTGCTCCTCGGAATAGGCCTGCAGATAATCGCCCGTGGGCAGAGCGTCGGCAAAGGTCGGGGTGTCGAGGCCGACCGAAGCCTGCAGACTGTCGTCACCAGCCTCCTGAACGGCGGTCGCGGCGCCCTCAGCGTCCCACTCGCCCCAGGCGTCACCCGTGGCCAGCAGGCCCAGCGGCGTGGCCACGACAAGCACGGCGACCAGGATGAACGTGGGGACCAGCGAGGTCTTCTTGGCGGTTGCGCCCTCGGTCTCAAGCAGGCCGTCGGAAGCCTCGGGGCCGACGATAATGCTCGGCGCCGTCTTCTTGATAAAACCGTAGATGGCGGCCGTCGCTACGCCCTCGACCACGCCGGCAACCAGCATATGTGGGATCAACATGGCCGGAATAGCCACGGACAGCGGGAAGGGGCAGTACAGCGGCGCGCCCGAAGCGTTGGTAAAGAGCATCGGCTGAATACCAAACTCGATTGCCGCGCACAGGGCCGCCAGGCACAGGCCGACCCAGCCGCTTACGATGGCCGAAACCGAGGTGCCCCAGCTTTTGTCGTGCAAACGGCTGTTGAGCGCACGGAACACGATAGCAGCGGCAAACGGCAGCACGAAGGCCATGTTAAAGCAGTTGGCGCCAAAGGACAGGATGCCGCCGTCGCCAAACAGCAGCGCCTGCAGCGCCAGCGCGACCGAGACAGCGATAGCCGCGGCCTCCGGGCCCAGCAACAGCGCGATGAGCGCGCCGCCGACGGCGTGACCAGTGGTGCCGCCGGGCAGCGGCACGTTGAACATCATGAGCAAGAAGGAGAACGCGGCGCAGATGCCCAGGAAAGCCATGTGCTTGCGATCGAGCGTGGCGCGCACCTTCTTGATGCAGTGGACCCAAACGGGCACCATCGCCACCGCCATGACGGCATCGGTCTGCGGGGACAGATAATTATCTGGAATGTGCATGCACGCCTCCCGGTTATCGGCGCACGGAATTGCAACGCCGTTTGAATCACCTTTCCAGTGTTACGTAATGTCAGATTCGTAACACGACGCGGGCTATCATAGCAAAACGGCGCACTGCCGACAAAGCAGCACGCCGTTATGTAATGCGCGTGTCATATATGCAGGCTCAACGGTGCCTTATACCGGGCATAGCAGTCACGTAGGACTCGGCAGCAGCCACCGCTGACCCATACCCCAGCGCAGGACCTAGCCGCGGACCTCGCCGTTTACGCCCTTGCACACCTTGGTGACGATCTTCTGGTGCGCTTTTTCGACCTCTTCGCTGGTGAGCGTGTGGTCGTCGGAGCGATACGTAAGCGCAAAGGCCATGGACTTCTTGCCCGCACCGATACGGATGGGATCGCGGTAGACGTCGAACAGGCGCACGCCCTCGAGCAGCTTGCCGCCGGCGCTGGTAATACGGCGCTCAAGATCCTCGCAGGTCACAGCGTTGTCGACCACGATAGCAAGGTCGTGTTCAACAGCCGGGTACTGCGAGAACTCGCGGTAGTTCTCCTGGTTGCGGGCACCCTTGATCAGCTTGTCCAGATCGAGCTCAAAGGCAACGACAACCTCATCGATGCCCATCGCCTCGCGCGCCTTGGGGTGAATCTCGCCGACCCAGCCCAGCACGGTGCCGCCGGACAGAACCTCGGCCGCACGACCCGGCTGCAAGAAAGCGTAGCCCTCGCCCTCGACGGGACGGAAGCGAACCTTCTCGATGCGCAGCTGGGCGAGCAGTTCCTCGACAATGCCCTTACCAAAGAAGAAGCGCAGCTTGCGGTACTTCATGCTCCAAGACTGCTCGCTCCACTGGCCCGAGAGCACACCCGCCACGGACTTGGTCTCCTTGGGCAGGCTGGCGTTCTCGCGACCGTGGAACAGGCTGCCGACCTCGTACAGATGCACGTTGGGCGTGCCGTGGGCCTCGTTATAGGCCACGGATTGCAGCAGGCCCGGCAGCAGCGAACGACGCATCTCGGTCTGCTCGGCCACCAGCGGGTTCATGAGAACCACGGGGCAGCCGCGGCCCTCGGTGGACATGCCAATCTTCTCCAGGTCGCCCGGGGCGGCAAAGCCAAAGGTCGTGGTC
>USNX01000255.1 GCA_900556205.1 uncultured Collinsella sp. | reverse complement strand
GCATGAGCTGACCCTTGACGAGGAAGTGGCGTACGAGACGCCGGTGACGCGCGAGCGTTTTTTGCAGTGGATGACGCCGCAGGGCAAAATCGCGGGCTTTTTGCGGTTGTCGCTGCCCGACCATTCGTTTGTTGCCGCGCATGCGGATGAGTTGCCGACGACGCCGGACGAGGCGATGATTCGCGAGGTGCACGTGTATGGCATGGCGGCGCGCGTAGTGGATCAAGGCCAAGCGGCGCAGCATCACGGGTTGGGGCGTTTGCTCGTTGAGCGTGCGTGCGAGATTGCCCGGGATGCTGGTTATACGCGCATCAACGTGATCAGCGCGATTGGTACGCGCGAGTACTATCGCCATTTGGGTTTTTACGATCATGGACTCTATCTGCAAAAGGAGCTCTAGATGAACAAGCCGAGTGTTTCTGCTGGCGTCGTTGCCGGCGTTGCCCTGGGAGCCGCGGCGCTTGGTGCGGCCGCCGTCGCTGTTCGTGCTGCCTGTCTGCAGGTTGCGCGAACCCGCAATGGGTTGGCGCGTGTGAAACGCGTGCACGATGGGGACGGCGATGAGATTCGCGTGTTGGTGCAAGGCGGCGTCTACCAAAGCGCAAGCTACGTTGGTGAGCGTTGGGCGGAGCCCGTCTTTGCGTACTATCGTGCGTTTGACGACGTGTTTGAGTCCGAGGATGCGATGCACGATGCTTATGGTCACGGCATCAACCGCATGCTTGTGCTGGGTGGCGGCGGGTTTGCCTATCCCAAGTTCACGCTGATGTCGCACGAGGGCTTGCGCATGGACGTCATCGAGTATGACGGAGAGATTACGCGCCTGGCGCGCCGCTGGTTCTACCTAGACGAGCTGGAGCGCGCGGCGGGCGATCGCCTGAGGGTGATAACCGCTGAGGCTCGCTCGTATTTTGGTGTGACGAGCGTGGGCCATCGTCGCTACGACGTGGTCGTGAGCGATTGCTTTGGCGGTGCCGAGCCCGTGCGCGAGCTGGCGACCGTTGAGGCGTTGCGTCTAGTGCGGGGCGGCCTGAACCCCGGGGGTATCTACGTGGCCAATATCGTGAGCGCAAACGAGGGGAGCGATGTGACGTTCCTGCGCGATTGCGTTGCCACGGCACTCGAGGTGTTCGCTCGCGCCTGGGTGGTGCCTTGTGGCGATACGGAGTTCGGCGGCGAGGAAAACTACCTGCTCATCGCCAGCGACGGCAACTACGCCTTTGCCGAAGCCGTGCCCTTCGACACCGACTTCCTCGGCACCGTCCTTCACGACAAATAAGTTTCCCCGTCCCAAAAAGACTGGTCTTAGGCGTGGTCGCGCCAGCCGAGAACGCGCTGCTTCATGCCTTCGATGTCGAGCACGCCTTCGGCAAAGCCCTTGCGCACGAGCTCCTCGGGAACGTACTCGTCGTAGCGATCAAAATAAGGCACCTCGCCGGGATAGACGAGCTCGATGGGATCGAAGTCCTTCATGGCCTCGGCGGCGAGCACCTCAAAGAACGTCTCCTCGTCGGCCTTCATCTTAAACTGCATAAAGTACGGGCGTGATGGGTCGAGTCCGCGAAGGCCCAGCTCCGCGGCGCACTTAATCTTGAGCATGCGCTCGAGTGCCAAAAAGGCGTAGCTGCCCAGCCAGGGGAAGAGCACCCAGGTGTCGCCACCCAGGTTGATGAGTGGCTTAGTTCCCGCACCCGAAATCTCGGCCGTATGGCGAGCCTGTGCAAGACGTGCCCGTGCGTTGCCCATGAGATACGGATATGCCGCATGCTCGTTGAGCGCTTTGCGCATGCGCTCGAGTACATGCGTATTGATGTCTCCGGGGCAGTCGCCAAAGTAGGCCGGCACCCGGCCCTTGACCTGCGTGGCAAAGACAGTGTGGCGCTTCCAGTCCACTTCCTCGACAATCCAGCAGTGTCCGGCGATGGCGATGCGCTCACCGGGCGGGGGCGGATTAACAATCGTGCCCAGCTCGGCCGACTCGCTGCGAACGGTGAACTCCTCGTTTTCTTGGAACACGGCGTAGAACTTAAAGTTGTTGATGATGCGCTCGCCCGCGAGACCCACGATGAGCCCACCGCCCTCGGTGACCTGGATGTGGTCGATCTTGATGAGGTGACGCAGCAGCACGCGATAGTCATCGGCCGAGACGCGATGGAAATAGCTGAGCGTGAGCACGCGCTGGGCAAGTTCGGCCGGCGTGAGCTCTCCGGTGCTGGCGAGGGTCGACATGGTCTGGTGATAGAGCAGGCTGTAAGGGAGTCGATCGAGCTCGGGCGGTTCGACCCACTTTTCCTCGCGATAGAGTTGTACGAGCGCGATGCCTTGCAGGAGCTTCCACGGAATGGTCTCGGGCATCAT
>USNX01000254.1 GCA_900556205.1 uncultured Collinsella sp. | reverse complement strand
ATCTGATGGCGATACTCCAACCAGCCGGCCTCCACGACGGGTCGCGTGCAGCCAAGCCCGGCTCCCAGAGCCTCGGCGAGCCTTCGCATCAACGGCAGGTTTTTCTTGGAGCCAATGCCGCGGCCCACCACGACCAAGCGCTCGGCATCGGCGATCGAGGCCTGCTGCCTCCGCTCCTCGGCGGGAATCGAGATCTCGACACGAGCCTTAGCATCATCCGCAAGCGATATCTGGGTGATCGTGCCGGAGCGGCCGTAGTCGAAGTCGGGCGCCTTAAAGATGCCGGGACGAACCGTTGCCATCTGGGGACGATGATTGGGGCAGACGATGGTGGCCATCAGGTTGCCGCCAAACGCCGGACGCGTCTGTTGCAGCAGTCCCGTCTCCGTATCCATCGAAAGTACGGTGCAGTCAGCCGTAAGGCCCGTCTGCAAGCGCACGGCAACGCCGGGTGCCAGTTCGCGGCCAAAAGCGGTCGCACCGTATAGGATGGCCTCGGGTTTGCGTTCGGCTACCAAATCGCAGATCAAGCGGGCGTAGACTTCCGCATCGTTTTGGCGCAGGCGCTCGTCGCGACAGGCCAGGACTTCGTCGGCGCCCGCGCAAACCAGATGCTCCAGGTCGCCGAGAGAACCCTCGGGACCCATACCGACCAGTGCCACCAGACGGCAACCGCGCGCATCGGCAAGCTCGCGGCCCTTGCCCATAAGCTCATAGGCAACGGGAGTCACTGTATCGTGCTCGTCGGTCTGCGCGAATACCCAAATGTCTCGATACGCATCAAGGTCCACCGCACCAGCGGCCTCATCACGCTCGATCGAGATAGCGTTGACAGGGCAGGCGTCGACGCACCCACCGCATAGGATGCAGCCGTCGGTTACGTGGGCGCATCGGTTGGGTCGCTCGCCCTCCACCACAATGCCGCCCGAGGCGCAGGCGCGAACGCAGCGACCGCAGCCGATACAGGCTTCGCTATCGATAATCAGTCCGCTCATCTACGCCATCCCCTCGATAATCTTGGCAAGCTTTGACGCCTGCTCGGACGCCGTCCCCTCAACGGCCTCGCACGTTTGGTCACGGTCGGGCACAAACGAGCGCACGACCTGTGTCGGCGACCCGGCAAGACCGCAACGCGCGGGGTCGGCGTTCACGTCGGCGGCACTGACCACGCGCACGTCCGCCTCCTCCGCCGCGCGAATACCGGCAATACTCGGCATACGCAACTGGCCAATCTCCTTGGCAGTCGTCATCGCGCACGGCATCTCAAGACACACCGTCTCCTCGCCGGCATCGCATCCGTGAACGAGCGCCAGCGAGCCACACGTCGTAAAGCCCGCGCTTTGCACGCAGCTCACGTCGGTCACGCAGGGAATCTCAAAGGCACCGGCAAGCTCGGGACCAATCTGGGCCGTATCGCCATCCACCGCCATCTTGCCGCAGATGAGCAGATCGAAGTCCTCGTCGAGCGCCTCGATGCCGCATTTGAGAGCATAGGTGGTCGCCAGGGTATCGGCACCTGCAAAGGCGCGATCGGTCAGCAGCAGCGCGTCGTCGGCACCTCGAGCGATGCAGTCGCGCAGCAGCAACTCGGTCGCGGAGATGCCCATCGACACCACCGTCACGCGCACGTCCATGCCAAAGCCGATAAAGTCGTCTTTCAGCGCCAGCGCGCATTCCAAAGCGCTCGCATCAAAGGGATTAATGACCGTCTGCTTGCCATCGCGCACGATGGTATTGGTCTTGGGGTCCATCTTGACCTCGGTGCTGCCCGGCACGGCCTTGACGCACACCACCATATGGAAATCGCTCATCTTCACGCGCCCCCTTTCTGGACGAGCTCATCCAAGAGCTTCTCCGAAAACAGGTTGCCGCGACCCAGCTGCCCGTCGGGATCGAGCTGGAGCTTGAGCCGCGCCGACTCGACCATGGCCTCGTGACCGTACATCGTCTCTAAGAAGCCCGCCTTGATCTTGCCGACGCCGTGCTCGGCAGAAACGGCACCGCCCATAGCCGTTACCTCCGCAGCCCACTGGGCAAACAGCTCGCCACCGCGACGGTAGTCCTGCGCATCGCGCGGCAGGATGTTCACATGCAGATGGTTGTTACCGATGTGCCCCCAGGCAGCAGATTCAAGCCCGCTTTCGGCCAGCGTGCGGCGATAGAGGGCGACGACATCGGCCAAGCGTGCATTGGGCACCGACATGTCCGAACCCAACTTGGTGATGGTGGGATCCGTGCGGCGACGCTCGTCGATGAGCATGTTGACGCTCTCGGGCACCGCATGGCGGAAGAACCGCTGGCACTCGCGATCGACCTCGGTGCGCGCGACCCACGTCGCATCGTCGCTGCCGCCCGCAAGCTCTAGTACCC
>USNX01000253.1 GCA_900556205.1 uncultured Collinsella sp. | reverse complement strand
GCGTCGCTGCACGCGCGGCAAATTTGCGGCAGGATGCGCGGAAGCGACTCTCGGCCTTTTCCGATCAGCTTCGACGTACGCACTAAGGCGTCTTTTCCGCCCAGCTGCTCGTATGCCAGCTGCAACTTGAGCACGCGATGCACCACCAGATCGGGGTAACGGCGAATGGGGCTCGTAAAGTGGCAGTAGCACGGCGCGGCGAGCGCAAAGTGGCCCTCGTTGCGAGGCTTATACAGCGCACGCTGCATGCTGCGTAGAAGGAGCGTGTTGACGAGCGGCGCGTTAGCCGTGCCGGCAGCAGCGTCGACTGCCGCCTGCAGCTCTTCGGGACTTCCCAGGGCAATGCCCGCCGCGCGGCGGTCATCGATGATGCCGAGCTGCGCCAGCGCCACAGCAGCACCATGTAGGCTGTCGGGGCTGGGGTCATCGTGCACGCGATAGCATGCCTCGATATCGCGGTCGGCCAGCCACTCGGCAACGCACTCGTTAGCCAGCAGCATTGCCTCCTCGATAAGCGAGGTTGCGCAGGAACGTTCGCGTGCCACAATCCGCACGGGCACGCCGTCCTCGCCCAGCAGCGCGCGAATCTCGGCCGTATCAAAGTCGACCGAGCCGCGTGCGCGACGTATGCGACGCCGAAGCTCCGCGAGTTCGTTTGCGGCGACCAGGAAATCGGCCAGGTCTACGTTACAGCTGCGAGCGGTGTCCTCGCACGCAAGCCCGCGCTCAAGTGCTTCCTCGCGCGAGGCTTCAGCCGCAGCGACATCCTCCGCAGCGCCCTCCAACACGGAATACTCAACAGCGCCGGCGCGCACCAGCAGCGCCTCGGCGCCGTCGTAGTCCATACGCACACGCGAACGAATCACACTGGGATAGGGATCGTAATGGCGCACACGGCCCTGCGCGTCGAGCTCGATGTCGACGGTAAACGCCAGGCGATCCTCATCGGGGCGCAGGGAACACAGGTCATTAGACAGGCGCTCGGGCAGCATGGGGAGCACACGGTCGGCAAGGTAGACCGACGTCGTGCGATGGCGGGCTTCCAGGTCGATATGCCCGTCCCAGGCAACATAGTGCGAAACGTCGGCGATATGCACGCCCAGCTTATAGCCGCCCTCGGGCGTGCGCTCGAGCGAGATGGCATCGTCAAAGTCGCGCGCATCAACCGGGTCGATGGTGATGACAAAGCGATCGCGCAGGTCACGACGAAGCGGGTCTTTAAGCGCTGCAGTCACATCGAGCGAAAGCGCCTCTGCCTCTGCCAGCGCCGCCTCGGGATAGCTGTCGGTATAGCCATAGCGTGCCATAACATATTGGACGCCCAGATCGGGTGCATCGTCGCCGCCGATACGGCGCTCAAGAGTCACCGTGCCCGACTCCAAGCGCGTCGGGTAGGTTAGAATGCGCGCGACGACGACATCGCCAGGACGCACGCCCAGGCGCTCCGCCGAAGTGTCCTCGGGCAAAACAAAGAAATCGGCTTTGAGACGCGAATCGAGCGGCTCGATCACGCCAAGCGGGCCGGCCGTCTGATACGTACCCACCACGCTGATGGCGGCACGCTCGATAACGCCCTCGATCACGGCACGACGATCACCATGCGGGCTGTTCTTAATGCTCACGGCAACGGTATCGCCATCCATGATCTCACGTTTGCCGCGACCCATGACCTTGTAATCGCCGTTGTCGGTCACGACATAAGCACTGTGCTCATGGAGCTGTACGCGACCAGTCATGCTTGGACGACGCTCGCTGCGCACTGGCCCGCGTTTATTGCGTGCGCCACGCTTATGTTTGTTATTGCGCCCCATGGCGCCTCCTTGCTATCGATAGCCGTTTACACCCCAAGAGTCTACCCAAATGATCCCTAGGGGACGGCAGGATTGCGGATCACTCGAATCGACCGACCCCCTAAGTGATCCGCTTTCCTCCGTCCCCAGGGGATCAAAAAACGGGCCGCCCCCGAAAGGGGGCGACCCGTTGCAGACGGCATATCCGCAGCGCTTACACGCGCAGATAACGGCGCATAGCGATGGCAGAGCCAAAGAGGCCGATGATCACGCCGACAAGAATCAGTGCGGCGTAGGTCACCAGATAGTACTGCATCGGCAGCGCAAACGACATCCAGCCGACACTCTCCTGCAGGCGAGGAACCATCAGATTGCGCAGCAGCTCCAAAACACCGATGGAAAGCAGCGAGCCCAGAATGGCCTGCAGCACACCCTCGGTAATGAACGGTCCGCGGATGAAACCGTTGCTGGCGCCCACCAGGCGCATAATCGCAATCTCGCGACGACGCGCCGTAATGGACAGGCGAATCGTGTTGTTGATAAAGATGAACGCGATAAAGGTCAGCAGACCGACGAGCACCACGGCGGCGATACGGATGTAG
>USNX01000252.1 GCA_900556205.1 uncultured Collinsella sp. | reverse complement strand
TTCTGGTCGCAGCACCCGACACGCGCTGCTTTCGCGACCCCACGCGCGGTGGCCTAGCGTCCACACTCAACGAGTTTGCCCAGGCCAGCAATGTTGCCATGGAGGTCGACGAGGATGCCGTGCCCGTGCGTCCCGACGTGCAGGCAGCTTGCGAAATGCTCGGCTATGACGTGCTGCAGGTGGCGAACGAGGGCAAGATGGTCGCCGTGGTGCCAGCCGAGCAGGCCGACGCGGCGCTAGCGGCCATGCGCGCCGCCCGCTACGGCAAGAACGCCGCCATCATCGGTCGCGTGATGCCGCTTGCCGAAGGCGCTCGACCCGCCGTTCGCGTGCGCACCGGCTGGGGATCGACCCGCATCCTCGACATGCTCGTGGGAGAGCAACTGCCCAGGATCTGCTAGCGGCAAAGGCTTGCGCTGGCGCGATGCGCCCCGATGCCGTTAAAGATGTTCAGATTCCAAACGCGCCCGACACGCAAGCCCAGTATCATGGGGTGCGCTTTACAACTCAAACGGCAGGAGCACCCATGGCAGCAGCCTATTCCCATGTGATTTTTGATCTGGACGGCACCATCCTCAATACGCTCGAGGACCTGGCGGCAGCCGGCAACCATACCTGCGAGATGCACGGCTGGCCCACGTTTGCCGTGGACGAGTACCGCTACAAGGTGGGAAACGGCATGCTCAAGCTGGTCGAGCGCTTTATGCCCGCCGAGTACGCGGGCGACGGCCGCGCCTTTGAGCAGACGCTTGCCGAGTTTAGGGCTTATTACGGCGAGCACAAGGAGGACCACACCGCCCCCTATGCCGGCACGGTCGAGATGCTCGACCGTCTGCGCGCCGCGGGCGTTGAGCTTGCCGTGCTCACCAACAAGGACCATATTTCGGCGGCTCCGCTTATCGAAAAGTACTTTGGCCCCGATCGTTTTGCGCTGGTGCAGGGTCGTGTCGACGCGTTTCCACCCAAGCCCGAGGCTCCCGTCACGCTGCATGTAATGGAGGAGCTGGGCGCCGACCCGGCGACCACGCTCTACGTGGGCGATTCGAATGTCGATGTTCTGACCGGCCACAACGCCGGCCTTAAGAGCGCCGGCGTCACCTGGGGCTTCCGCGGCCGAGCAGAGCTCGAAGCCGCCGGCGCCGACTACGTAGTGGACACCCAGGACGAACTCACTTCGCTGATCTTGGGCGACTAGCGAGCCGCCCACCAATAAGTTGCGGTGAAATAGGGACTGATTACCGGCCTACTGCCCCCCAACAGTCCCTATTTCACCGCAACTTAGATGGGCACGGGGCAGCTAATTTGGGACGGGGCTCTTTTAGCTGCCCCTCAACAATGGCAACACCGCGGGTAGAGGACGGACAGCGAGCGGACACCAGAGCGAACAAATTGGCATGAAAAGAGGGCGGCATAGACCTTCTGGTCATGCCGCCCTCTTTGAATGACAAGTTGTCGCTCTGGTGTCCGCGCAGCGTCGAGCCGTTACGCGGTTCGTAGAACCGCGTAACTCCCCTAGCTCAGCATCGCATCCATCATCTCGGAGTTGACGGAGTCGTCAGCAGACCACTCGCCGTCGTCGTTGCAGGTGTACTTGAAGATAACCGTGGTCTTCCTGGGCTCGGTGGCCTTGGTCACATCGACCATCACCTGGCCGGCCATCTTGTACAGCTCGTCATCGGAAGGAACCGTGTCAAGTGCAGCGACCTTCTCCTGATACTGGGTGGAGAAGTCCTCGACGATCTTGTTCATGGACTTGCAGGTGATGGAGACCTCGGCGGTTGCAACGCCCTTGTCCTCGTCGACCGTCACGTCGCCGATCTCGTAATCAAAGCCCTCGAGATAGGTCTTGGCATACTCCTTGGGATCGATGCCCAGCTGCTCGAACTCGTCGCCCGAAGCCTCTTCCAGACCAGAGAGGAAATCGTCGCCACCGTTTTTGACCTCATCGAACTGAGTCGTAAGGTCCTCGGTGATGAGTTCTTCGATCGAAGGGCCTCCGCAGCCGGAAAGCACGACCACGCATGCAACCAAAACGGCCATGAGGGGCGCAAGCAGCAGCTTCTTTTTCATGTTGTTCCTCCCAATGAGCGGCACCGTGCTTCCCAGACACGGCACACGTTGTGATAGTAAGCACATACTATCCACTTATGAACACCCTCGGCAGCACGAAGGCGCGGTCGGTTCGTTTTAACGTCCGAACGGTCTGCGAGTCCGCTCAGCGTGCAATAAAACGCATCCGTACCGTGTAATAAAAAAGGGTGGCCGGATAATCCGACCACCCTTAGACATTATGCGATGCCGCGATTTACTTGCGGACAACCTTGACGATGGCGTCGCCGGCGGCGACAGCGGAATCAGCCTCGACGGCGAGCTCAACATCGGCAAACTCGGCGGTGTTGGACA
>USNX01000251.1 GCA_900556205.1 uncultured Collinsella sp. | reverse complement strand
CTGGTGATCTCCGCCTTGAGAGGGCGGCGTCCTAAACCGCTAGACGAACGGGCCACATGACATCTGCACTGCCGTGCTGCTAGGAAGTATATTACGGGACAAAAAACATCAGCGCAAGAAGAAATTCCAAATTGCCGAAAAATTGTCGGCAGGTTATGGAACACGCAGGTAAACTTGGTAGCTAATTCAAGTTGAGATGGACCAAAAGAGCTTCGCGATCGTTGGGAATGTTGTCTTCGATCACGGCATCGAAGGCGGCGTTGAGTAGCTGGCCTAGCTCGGGTCCCGGCTTCACACCGGCGTGGATCAGGTCGCCGCCGTTGATGGCGAGCATCTTGAGCGTATAGGGCTCCCCCGCCTCCAGTAGCTCGTGCGCCATCGCGCGCATCTCCTCAATCGTCTCTACGTAATAGAAGCACGACGGGGCCTTGCCGAGCGTATCGGCACGCTTAAGATCCATGAGCTCGTCCATCAAACGCGGCGTGTCGACGCCCTCGCCCGAAAGCGCGCGCATCATATTGAGCAGGCAGGAGCGCTCGGGGCGCAGCGGCTTGTCGTGATATTTGATGAGCAGGCACACGTCGCGCACCAGGTCGTGCGAGAGCGCCAGGCGATCCATAATGACGCGCGCTTTCTTGGCGCCGAGCTCGGGATGACCGTAGAAGTGTCCGCTGCCGGCGTGATCGACCGTGAAACACTCGGGCTTGGACACATCGTGCAAAAACGCCGCCCACATAAGGCTCGACGAGGGCGCGACGCCGTCGCACAGCGCAAGCTCCCCTGCCACCGTCAGCACACGGGCGATATGCTCGTAGACGTTAAAGGCATGATAGACACTGCGTTGATCAAACCCGCGACCCGCTGCCAACTCGGGCACAGCGGCGCAGATGAGCTCGGGATAGCGAAGCATCGCGTCTCCCCCATGACCGGTCGAAAGAATGCCCTCGAGCTCAATACCCACACGCTCGCGCGCCACGGCATCGAGCAGCGGCGCGCACTCGGCAAGCGCACGCTTGGTCTCGGGCTCAATCATAAAGTCCAGGCGGCAGGCAAAGCGCACCGCACGCAGCATGCGCAGGGCGTCCTCGTTAAAGCGACGCTTGGGATCGCCGACAGCGCGAATCAGCTTGCGCTCCAAGTCACCCTGGCCGTCGTAGCGGTCGACAAGCCCGCGCTCGGGATGCCAGGCCATGGCGTTGACGGTAAAGTCGCGGCGGGCCAGATCGTCCTCGAGTGAGGCGGCACGCTCCACACTCTGGGGATGGCGACCATCGGTGTAAAAGCCATCCAGGCGGTACGTGGTGACCTCGATACGCTCGCCATCGGAAATAGCCGTGATTCCACCAAATTTAATGCCCGACTCCACAACCGCGATGCCGGCGGCCTCGAGCGACGATTTAGACTCCTGCCACAGGCCGCTACAGCACATATCAACATCGTGGCTGGGGTACCCCATCAGGGCGTCGCGCACCCAACCGCCCACATACCAAGCTTCAAGACCAGCTGCCTCGAGCGCACGAAGGACGCGCAAGGAGGCATCGGACGGTTGCGTACCGTTGAGCGAAACAATGCACATGCCTGTGGCCTCCTGCACTTGCGAGCGTTAATCGATGGTTCTCAAGAAGTCTAACAAGAAACGAGAAAGCGCGCACACGCAATCGCGTCGTCGATTCGATAAAACGAGAAAGCAGACGCCATATGCGTTCAGTGCACAAAAAACACCCGCCTCGGAGATCCAAAGCGGGTGTTCGGCAGCGATTTTTCGATACGGCTAGCAGACCTGACGAACTTCGATGTTCTTCTTGTATTCGTCCACCTTGGCAAAGTCGCCCAGGCCCGGGCACTCGACCACGTTGGCGCCGGTAGCCATCGAAAGGCGCAGGGCGTCCTCGACGCGCTCGGGGGCGTCGTGCCACACGGACAGGAAGGCAGCGAGCGAGGAATCGCCGGCACACACCGTCGACAGCAGCTTGACGTCGAAGGTGCGGTTAGCAAACCAGATGTGCTTGCCGTTGGAGAAGTACGCACCGGCGCCGCCGAGGGTCAGCAGCACGTTCTTGGCGCCCTTGGCATGAAGCTCAGCCATAGCGCCCTTGACGGACTCATCGTCGCCACCGCTCACCTTAATGCCAAAGATATCGAGCAACTCGTCGTCATTGGGCTTGATCAGCAGCGGCTCCATGGCAATGAGATCTGCCAGCTGATGGCTCGAGATGTCGAGGACGAACTCGGCCCCCTTGGCCTTGACGCGGCGCAGGACCTCGGCCAAGAAGCCCTCGGAAGTGTTGGGAGGCAGCGAGCCGCTGATGACCAGGCAGGTCATGTCATCGAGCGAATCGATGAGCTCAAACATCTCCTGCTCGTTGGCCTCGTTGATGGCGGCACCGGCGTTGACCATGTTGTACTC
>USNX01000250.1 GCA_900556205.1 uncultured Collinsella sp. | reverse complement strand
CACCACGACCACGGTAACCACCAACAAGACGAACACCAAGGGCGGCCTGCCCACCACTGGCGATCGTTTTGATGGCCGCATGGTGGCCGCATTCGCCATCGCTGGCGTTGCCGTCATCTCCGCGGGCGGTTATATCCTCTATCGCCGCAACAAGGAGTAATCCCTCGCTGGTGCGGGTGGGACGACACGGGTTGCCCCACCCGCTCAGCCCGCCTTTTTGACCGGTGGGAAACACCGCTGAAATCTTTTCAAAAAAGATTTCCCCGCACACACTTCGCTGTGCTATAGTGCAGCGCAACAGCAACTAGGTGCGACCGCGCCACGGTATCACGAAAGGAGCCACCGACATGAAGAACACGATGAAGTCTCTCAACAACTGGTGGTGGCGTGATGCGAATACGATCGGTCGACAGTGAGTCCCTCACGCCTGTTTTTGCGCTCTAGGTGATTGGAAGGCCTCCGGTTTCGACCGGGGGCCTTTTTCTATCTCGAGCCCGATCGCATTCGCATCACGCGCCCCCGCTTTTCTCTTGCACCCCCCTTCCGAAAGGATTTTCACCATGTCTCAGAACACCACCGCCACTCAGCCCCGCACTGTCCAGACCGCCGACCGCGGCAAACTCGATGTCCGCGCCCTCGTCCTGCTCGCCATCCTGCTCGCCGCCGGCTTCATCCTCAACTTCACCGTCGGCAAGGCCATCTCAGGCATCTCGGGCGGCATGATCAGCCCCGAGTTCATCATCTCGGCCTTCTGCCTCACCACCCTGGTCGTTCGCCCCAACATCGGCCAGGCGCTCGTCATTGGCCTCATCTCGGCTGCCGTGATCCAGATCACCACCACTTCGCCGTTCGTTGATTTTGCCGCCGAGGGCATCGCCGCCATGCTCATGGCCGGCATCGTCAACGCCGCCGGCAAGAACGGTCAGGTCAAGCCCGCGATTGCCATTGTCGCAACCTTCCTGACCACCTTTGTCTCCGGCGTCATCTTCATGGTCATCAAGATGGCCATGCTCGGCGTGGTAGGCGAGCTCGCCGCCGCCATGCTGCCCGTCGTCGCCATGACCGCCGTCTTTAACGCCATTCTGGTCGGCGCCCTCTACTTGCCCATCCAGAAGGCCCTGAAGCTCAACTAGCCCGTTCGACTTTACGAGCACCCCATCTTGGCGTTCATTCGTCGCTCGCGTACCCAAGTACGCTTCGCTCCTCTTTCTCGCGCCAACCTGGGGCCCCTCGTAAAGCCGTCTCCGTGCTTCACCACCAAAGACTGTCCCAAACGACTAGCTTTTGGGGACGTTCTTAAACGACTAGTCATTAAAGAACGTCCCCAATGACTATGAAAGGTATCCATGGAAACGATCATCAACGTCGACGATGCCTCGTTCTCCTATGGCACGCAGACCGAGCAGGCGCTCAGCCACATCTCGCTCAGCGTGAACAAGGGAGATTTCATCGGCATCATCGGGCCCTCGGGCGCCGGCAAGTCCACGCTTGCCGCCTGTCTGTCGGGCGCCGTGCCCCACCACTACACCGGCACGTTCTTTGGGTCCGTCATGGTCGACGGCCACGACACCTGCGAAGTCTCGCTCACCGACGTGTCGCAAATCGTCGGCAGTGTGCTGCAGGATATCGACACGCAGATGGTCGCTTCGGTCGTCGAGGACGAGATGCTCTTTGGCCTCGAGAACTTTGGCGTTCCCCACGACCAGATCGAGCAGCGCGTGAGCGAAACGCTCGAGACCGTCGGCATCAGCGACCTGCGCGACCGCGAAATCGCCACCCTCTCGGGCGGACAGAAGCAAAAGGTGGCCATCGCTGCCATCCTCGCCATGCGCCCGCGCGTCTTGGTTCTCGACGAGCCCACCGCGGCACTCGACCCCGCCAGCTCCACGTTGGTCTTCGAGACGCTGCGCGAGGCGAACCGCGCACTTGGAATCACCATCGTCGTCGTTGAGCAAAAGGTCGCCCTGCTCTCGGAGTACTGCAACCGCGTGCTCGTGCTCAACCATGGCGAAATCGCGCTGCAGGGCGAGCCACACGAGGTCTTCGCGCATACCGACGAGCTTCGTGCCATCGGCGTCGACTGCCCTCGCGTCACGCGTATCTTCAATAGCCTCGAAACCGATGGTCTAGTAAGCGGTACCCCTTGCTTGGATGTCGATGAGGCCGAGCGCCTGATTTCGGGCATCGTCGACCCCGCACGCGCGGCTATCGAAGCCCAGGCGCCCGCCGGTTCCCCGCATGCACCGTCGTTGCGCCCTCATGCCAAGGACGCCGAACCCGTACTCACCTTCGACCATGTTGAGTTTGCCTATCCCAATGGCGGAGCCGCCGTACACGACCTTAGCCTGACGCTCTATCCTGGCGAGCTCGTGGGCATCGTCGGCCAAAACGGCGCCGGCAAGACCACAC
>USNX01000249.1 GCA_900556205.1 uncultured Collinsella sp. | reverse complement strand
GAGCAGGCTAAGTCGTTTGTGACCAAGATCTGGAACGCTAGCCGTTTCCTGCTTATGAACATGGAAGGCTACACGCCCGGCGAGCCCGTCGTGGAGACGCCGGCCGACGCTTGGATGTTCAGCCGCCTGGCCAAGGCCGTCAAGATGGTCACCGAGGGTATTGAGAAATACACCTTTGGCGACATGGCCCGCGGCGTGCAGCAGTTCTTCTGGAACGAGGTCTGCGACTGGTACGTCGAGGTCACCAAGGCCCGCCTGAAGGGCGAAGGCCGTCTGCAGGCGCAGCGCAACCTGATCTTTGTGCTCGACACCTCCATTCGCCTGATGCACCCGCTCATGCCGTTTGTCACCGAGGAAATCTGGGACAACATGCCGGCGAGTGTGCTCGACCTGGATGCCGAGGGCAACGTGAACCGCGTCGAGGCGCTCATGATCGCCAAGTGGCCCGAGCCTGCCGACTACGCCAAGTTTGTCGACGAGGACGCCGAGCGCGCGTTTGAGCTGTGCCGCACCGTCGTGTCTGCCGCCCGCGCCACCCGTTCGCGTTATCGTTTGAGCCCCAAGGCCGAGCTCGACGTGGTCGTGCGTGCCGGCGCCGAGGACATCGAGAAGCTCGAGAGCCTGCGCTCGACCATCGAGCCGCTGGCCAACACCGCCTCGCTGGTCATGGGTACCGACGTCGAGAAGCCGGCTGCGAGCATTGCCGTGGTCGATAGCGGCGTCGAGGTCTTTGTGGTGCTCGAGGGCAAGGTCGATCTTTCGGCCGAGAAGGCACGCCTGGAGAAGGAGATTGCCGCGGCGCAGAAGGAGCTCGCCGGCTGCGAGAAGACGCTTGCCAACGAGGGCTTCGTGGCCAAGGCCGCGCCTGCCGTGGTCCAGAAGAAGAGGGACCGTGCAGCTGAGCTCAAGGAGATCCTGGCGGCGCTTACCTCGCAGGTTGCTGACTTCTCGTAGGCGTTACTGGGGGACGCGGTTTGGGGCATTGCTCGCTACTGCGGACAGTCCTGCTCGCACGAAGGCCACATTAAGTGGCCTTCGGCTCGTGCGGAACTTGTATCGAGCAAAGCCCCAAACCGCTCCCACAGCGGTTACGGGGGCGTCCGCTGCCTGGTGGGGCCACTGAGTTGTGGCCTTGAGGTCGCTGCAAAGCGGTGTTTGGCTGATATTTTGAATGGGAGGGGCTCGTTGTTTTTGATGGGCCTCTTTTTATGTTGAGGGGACTTTGGTTTATGCCTAAGCGTTCTGGGTTGTATTCGGTGCCGTTTGAGGTTCCGGAGCTTTCTTTTGATGAGGCCGTTGCGCTTGCGGCCGATACGGGCAAGATTGCGCGTTATTCTACGCCGTTACTCGAGACTGTTGTCGAGATGCTCGATGAACTTGGTCGTCCTGACGAGTTCTATGATTGCGTCCAGATTGCCGGAACCAATGGAAAGACCTCGACGACGCGGTTCTCGGCTGCCATTTTGCGTGGTGAGGGCCTTAAGACGGCACTCTTTACGTCGCCGCACCTCGTGCGCTATCCCGAGCGCATGGAGATTGACGGCAAGGTCGTCTCTGACGAGGTCTTTGCCCACGGTGTCTCCGCGGCGTTTGAGGCAGGTCGTCGTCTCAACGCGCGTCGTGAGGCGGCAGGCGAGGAGCTCCGTGCTATTACGCCCTTCGATCTTTTGTCCGTGGCTGGACTGACCATGTTTGCCGAGGCTGCGGTGGATGTTGCCGTGCTTGAGGTTGGCATGGGCGGACGTTGGGACGCTACGAGCGCGACCGATCCCGTGGCCGTTGCCATTACGGGCATTGGACTCGACCATATGAAGGTCCTTGGCGACACGCTCGAGGCCATTGCGGGGGAGAAGGCTGCGGTTATTAAGCCTGAGCGCCTGGTTGTTTTGGGCGAGGGTACGCATGAGGTGAGTGTTCAGCGCGTTATGGATGCGCGTTGTCGCGAGTGTGGCGTTGTGCCGCTCGTGGTGAACCATGCCACGACCAAGGTGCCGGCACACGTGGGCGATACGGTGGAGTTTAGCTGTACCACGCCGCGCGCGATCTATACCTCGAGTATGGTCAAGCCGGCGTATCAGCCGCAGAATGCTGCGTGCGCGATTATGCTTTGCGAGGGGTATCTGGGCCGCGAACTCGATCACGACAAGCTCGATGCTTCGCTTATGGGCTGCCCCACGCCGGGTCGTTTTGATGTGCTGGGGACCGATCCGCTTAAGCTCATCGATGCCTGTCATAACCCTCAGAGCTGCGAGAACTTTGTCAGTGCGCTGGACGAGATCGATCAATGTGTTGAGAATCGCCCGACGCTGCTGTGCGCCGCGCTGGCCGACAAGGATGTGGCGGGTATCGTTGACGTTCTGGTTCCGGCGTTCCCCCGCGTGGTCGTGACCCAGACCGATTCCGATCGCGCC
>USNX01000248.1 GCA_900556205.1 uncultured Collinsella sp. | reverse complement strand
TCGGTAGACGGTCAGTTTTTGCCGCTCATCGGTCAAGCGACATATATCCGTAAAAACGAGCGCCCCCGCCATGCGCAGGGACGCTCTAGACGCTAATAGTTGTAGGTATATCCGCCGGCGTCGCCGCGGGTAAAAGACTTGGCATGCTCGATTGCCTGCCCACTCGAGTCATAGGTCAGGCCTTCCAGCACGAGCGCCAGATCGCCCGGCTCAAGATTGAGCAAACTCGCATCGCGTGCGCCCAGCGCCTCGATATCGAGTTTCTCTACCGACTGATCTGGCTTGCGTCCCAACATATCGTAGGTCTCGAACAGGCTGAAGACCGAAATGTCCACGTCTTCGATGCCCGGAAACAGCAGGCACGGAATCAGTGTCATCTCGATCGATACGGGCTCACCATCGATGCAGTTGAGGCGGCGCACCGAGTAAAGCAGATCGTCCTCGGCGATGCCAAACAAGTCGGCATAATACGGGCCGGCGTAGCGTTTGGAGCGCGCCAGGATGCGCACCGACGGCGTCGCGCCCGATGCCAAAACCGACTGGCGGAAGCCGCCCTTGCGTTCGTGCTCGTCAAACCACTTGTGTCCCACAAAGGCGCCTTTGCCCTGCACGCGACGAATCTGGCCACTTTTGACCAGCTCGTCCATGGCGCTTCGGATTGTCAGGCGTGTCGTGCCAAACTCCTCGGCCAGCTCGTTTTCGGACGGAATCATCGAGCCCGTCGGGTAGTCGCCGCGCTCGATTCGCTCCGCAATGCAGCGGCGAATTTGCTTGTAAACCGGCAAGTCTTCTACTGCATCAGCCATTCGACACCTACCTTCGTCGCAACGCCGTCTGCCTCGCCGTTATCGGCAAAACGATACTTGGTCGGCAAAATCACGGACTTGCAATACTCGACAAAGCCATCGTTCTCGTCACGCTCGTGCGAAGCTTTGTAAAACACCGGCGTGCCCTCCTGAGCGCCCAGCAACTTGGCCTCGTCGGCGTTCAGACGGCTGATGGAAATATGCTCCTTGCCGTGCGCCACATGGACATTCCCCTCTTTGAGCAAAACGTCGTAGAGGCTTTCCTGCTCAAAATCGTGATCGGGAAGCGAGGGGCACAAAGACAGATTGACGTGAGCCGTCTCAATCGACGCCGGGGAACCATTAACCACGCGCACACGTCGAATGCAGAAGAGCGGTGTACCCAGGTCGATCTGGGCTTTTTGGGCCAGATCGATATCGGCGTACACGACCTTGGACCAAACCAAGCGTGCGGTCGACTTTGAGCCAACCCTCTCCACCGCCTGCGTATAGTTCCATGTTTCCTGAAAGATATTCAGCGGTTTGGGAGGACACACATAGGTGCCCGAACCGCGGCGGCTTTCCAAAGTTCCGCACGAAATAAGACGCGTGATCGCAGCGCGCAACGCCGTGCGTGACACGCCCAGCTCTTCACAGAGCACACGCTCGGCGGGCAGCCGGTCACCACCCTGCAGGCCATAATGTTTGATATACCAAAGAATACCCTCAAAGGCGCGATCTTTGGGCGGAATCGCATACGGTTCACTCGACATGGGCAAGGCTCCTCAACCGCTTGATGCTGCGGGCATCATTGCTCCGGACGCCCCATGGCGTCGAAGGCTTCTTTGATCTGCTCCGCAACGTTCCGATACGATCGATATAGGCCGGAGTCTCGCTTGACTTCGCCCGCGGTCACCGGAATCTCAAGCTTCGAAATCTCATCCTTGCCGGTTTGCACGGCAACGATGACACCCATACCAAGGCACATATTACGCTTGGCAGCGTTGTTTTTGGTAGCCTGAGCTGGATTAATCAAAATCTGCTGAGCTAGTTCGCGCTTGCTAACCTCCGGCACATCCTCGGGATTTCCGGTCTCGACAATCTCGCACTGCAGCACGTCCGCATAGTCAAAAATCTTCGGCTCGCCGCCGCGCTGATGTACGGCCCATTTGCGATGCGTGGCATCCTGGTAGATAGCCGGCAAAAACGTAAACCGCGGCGGGTCCAAAATCGTATCCGTGATGGTAAACACATCGGGATCAAAGGCATCCTGCGGGTTTTTCTTCTTGAACAGCCCCATATCAGCCTCCCGTACTAGCATTAAACAACTCAACCTGAATATAGCACCAATTTCAAGCCGCCGCCTTACCCTATCGGTGCGCGGCGTCTATAGCTCGCCCAGCGGAAGAGTTCACGGACGAGGGCCGGGGTGCCTGCCTTGTTTTGAGAAGTGGGCTCCGCGAACTTCTCAAAACAAGGCAGGCACCCCGGCCCCGCCGGCAAATAGCGGACACTCCGCATGCAATCTATGCAAACAAACAAGTACGCTTAGCTACATTCGGTAAGATCGAGCACGCTGCCCTTCACGATAAGCGCCGGCTCCAGAACGACTTCTTCGGCACGTCTACCGC
>USNX01000247.1 GCA_900556205.1 uncultured Collinsella sp. | reverse complement strand
GGTGGGCCGTCAGGGGGTCGAACCCTGGACCTTGGGATTAAGAGTCCCCTGCTCTACCAACTGAGCTAACGACCCGATATCAACACGAAGCAAGAACTGGGGTGGGTAAAGGGACTCGAACCCTCGACCTACGGGACCACAACCCGTCGCTCTAGCCAACTGAGCTACACCCACCGTGTCCTGTGCGCTTCGCGCTCGACTATTATTGCAAGGAACGCCACGCGATGCAAGCCCCAATTTTCAAGAATTTTGAAAAGAGTTTTTCGAGACCATTTCGAGCAAATCCCACCAGTTCCATAGGAGTAAACTTGCCCCACTGCAAATGCTCGAAAGGACCGGCATGAAAGAACTCTCCAACCGCACGGCAACGTTTACCGATTCCGTCATCCGCCGCATGACGCGCATCACCAACAAGTATGGCGCCGTCAACCTGTCGCAGGGCTTCCCCGACTTCGATCCCCCGGCGCAGCTGCTCAACAGCCTGAGCACCATCGCCGCCGATCCCAAGCCGCTCTATCACCAGTACTCCATCACCTGGGGCTCCCAGGCCATGCGCGAGGCGCTCGCCGCCAAACAGGAGCACTTTATGGGCATGCCGGTGAACCCCAACGAGAATATCGTAGTCACCTGCGGCTCCACCGAGGCCATGATGGCCGCCATGATGACGGTCACCAACCCCGGCGACAAGGTCGTCATCTTCTCGCCGTTCTACGAGAACTACGGCGCCGACACGATCCTTTCGGGTGCCGAGCCCATCTACGTGCCGCTCAACCCGCCCACATTCGACTTTGACCGCGAGACACTCGAGGCGGCCTTCCGCGACAACGACCCCAAGGCCATCGTCCTATGCAACCCTTCCAACCCCTGCGGCAAGGTCTTTACACGCGATGAGCTCGCCTTTATCGCCGACCTCTGCAAAAAGTACGACACCTACTGCATCACCGACGAGGTCTACGAGCACATCGTCTACGCGCCCCACGAGCACGTCTATATGGCCACGCTGCCCGGCATGTTTGAGCGCACCATCAGCTGCAGCTCGCTGTCCAAGACCTACTCCATCACCGGCTGGCGTCTGGGCTACACTATCGCCCCTGCCGAAATCACCGAGCGCATCAAAAAGGTCCACGACTTCCTCACCGTGGGCGCCGCCGCCCCCCTGCAGGAAGCCGTCGTCACCGCCCTCAAATTCGACGACAGCTATTACGATGAGGTCCTCGACCTCTACACCGCCAAGCGCGACCTGTTCTGCCAGGGACTCGACAGCATCGGTCTTGAGCATAACGTGCCGCAGGGCGCCTACTACGTCATGATGGACATCTCTGAGTTTGGCTATGACAGCGACCTCGAATTCTGCGAGGACCTCGCGTCTAAGGTGGGTGTGGGCGCCGTGCCCGGCTCGAGCTTCTTCCGCGAGCCCGTCAACCATCTGATTCGTTTCCACTTTGCCAAGCGAGACGAGACGCTTAACGCGGCACTGGAGAACCTCAAGTCGCTACGTGATAAAATCAAGCCGCGCGGGTAAGGACGGCCCGGCAACTAAAGCAACCAAAGAAGCCTCGCACCGCCCGCCGCGTTGCGAGGCTTCTTTCTATAGCGCTTTCTTAAATGGTTTAGAGCTCTATACTTTAGTCGCGGAGCAACTCGTCCCAGAGAGGAATACTATGGCAGAACAGCAGCTTATCGGAGCGCTCGAGGCCGGCGGCACCAAGATGGTCTGCGCCACGGGCTATGCAGACGGTACGGTCCTGGAGCGCGAGCAGATTGCGACCACGACCCCGCAGGAGACCGTTGAGGCCGTCAACGCATGGTTTGCCGACAAGGGCATCGCCGCGCTGGGCATCGGCGCATTTGGCCCCACCGCAGTCAACCCCGCTTCACCCCAATACGGCAAGATCCTGGAGACGCCCAAAACGGCATGGCGCTACTTTGACCTGCTGGGCACTATCCAAAACGAGCTCAATATCCCCTGCGGCTACGATACCGACGTCAACGTCGCCTGCCTGGGCGAGGTCACGTTTGGTTGCGCCAAGGGCCTCACCGACGTGGTCTACCTGACCATCGGTACCGGCGTGGGCGCCGGCGTGCTCTCGGGCGGTAAACTCGTGCACGGCATGATGCATCCCGAGGCCGGCCACATCCTGGTCACGCGTGACCCGCGCGACACCATCGGCGAGCATAGCGCCTGTCCCTTCCACGACAACTGCCTCGAGGGCCTCATCGCCGGCCCCGGCGTTAAAAAGCGCTGGGATGGCAAGAGCGCCGGAAACATGGCCGATGACCCGGAGGCCATGGACCTGCTCGCCGGCTATCTGGCACAGGCGCTCATGACCTACACGCTGTGCTACGCACCGCAAAAGATTATCATCGGCGGCGGCGTGGCCGACCACACCCCCATCGTGCCGCTCGCACGCAAAAAG
>USNX01000246.1 GCA_900556205.1 uncultured Collinsella sp. | reverse complement strand
CGCCAACACCGCGCACATGCCCGCCGGCATCGCCGCGACCATATGCGCAGACATGCGAGCCTGCGACGTCTTGACATCCAGGCGGCGCTTGAGCTCAATGCGCTCCCCCACCATGCTCGACGCCTCGGACAGTAAGTCGGCAAGCGGAGCACCGGTGCGCTGAGACACCTTAAGCGCCAAGGTCACAAGCGAAAGACCGGGGGCGTCGATGCGCACGAGCAAGTCATCGAGCGCATCGGTCGCCGAGATGCCGCAATCGATCGCCGCCGCCACCCGCAAAAACTCGGTATGCACCGGCTCTTGCGCATGAGCGCCCACAAAGCGCATGCCCTGGGCCAGCGAATGTCCCGAGGCAAGCGACATGGAAAGTGCGGTAAACGCCTCGGGCATGGCCTCTTCTGCATCGTGTTGCTCGCGCCGGCTCTCAAAGCCATCCCGAGCGGCGCCAGCGGCAATCGGAGCAACAAGTCCCAAGGCAAATCCGAGGGGCGATAACGACACCATCGTTAGTAAAACGCAGCAGACACCGCTCGATAGCAGCAGAAACGCCAAACGCCCCGAAGCATCTTCGATCACGAGGCCAAGGCGATGCGCCGGAGCCAGCGATGCCCACGAACGGGCGATCTTTTTCAGCAGATCGTTTTCCACCAGCTCACGCGGCAGCTTCTCTGCCGCCGTCTCGAGCGCCTGACGCGCCAGCTCCGCCGGCGGCACCTGCGGCACACGAGGTTCCGCCCCGCACGCCGTCGCAACAGAAAACCCTGCCAAACCCCCTACGACGAGGGGCACAGCGACCTCCATTCGTCCACCTCCTCTTGTGTGAGCGTCCCCGACCGCAGGCCTTCTGCAATAAACGGCGGCTCGCGGTCAAGCGTCCAGGTGCGCTCGGCGGCATCGAAAGTCACATAGCGCTCGAGCTCTACGCCGCCCGACGCGGCGCGACGCACCCCCGAATACGAGGAGACGAAACGCCTGCCATCGGCGTGGCGCTCGGACATCACGATGCCGTCGAGCGCCATGGCAATCTGCTCCTCGATGAGCTCGCTCGGCAGATCGATGCCATAACGTGCAAGCAACGTCAGACGCACCACGGTCTCCTGCTCGGAACCCGCATGAAGCGTGGTGAGCGACCCGTCGTGGCCCGTGTTCATGGCCTGCAACATGTCGCAGCACTCGGCACCGCGCACCTCGCCCACCACGATGCGGTCGGGGCGCATGCGCAGGGCATTGGTCACCAGGTCGCGGATCGTCACCGCGCCCTCGCCCTCAATTGAAGCCTCGCGCGCCTCTAGGCGCACCACGTGCGGATGATGCGCAAACTTGAGCTCGGCAGAGTCCTCGATCGTCACGATGCGCTCGCCGGTGGAGATCTCGCATGACAACGCGTTGAGCAGGGTGGTCTTACCAGATCCCGTGCCTCCCGCAACCGCCAGGTCCTGTCGCAGCGACACCGCGCACGACAGCAGCTGCGCATACCAAAGCGGCAGCGACCCCAGCCCCACAAGCTCGTCCAGCGAGCAGATACGGTCCGAGAACTTTCGGATGGTGAGAATCGGTCCGTCAATCGCCACAGGCGGAATCACCGCGTTGACGCGATAGCCCGTTTTGAGGCGGGCGTTGACGATGGGGCTGCGCTCGTCGATACGACGGCCAAGTGGCGAGATGATGCGGTCGATAAGCACACGAATCTGCTCATCATCCTCAAACGCATGCTCGATGGGGTACAAGACGCCGCCGCGTTCAAAGAAAGCCGAGCGGCAGCCGTTGATCATGATCTCGGTAACGGTGTCGTCCTCGATGAGCGGCTGCAACGGCCCCAAGCCCACCACGTCATCCAAAATCTCGTCGATGATGGTCTCGCGCTCGGGCGTCGCGAGATCGGTCGGCTCCTCAACATTGAGCGCCGCCTCCACCGCGGGACGCAATTCCGAGCGGGCAAGTACCGGGTCGATATAGGCGCTGATACGCGCCACTTCGTCGTAACCCATGCGGTCCATCACGGCGCGCTTAGTGCGTCGTTTCACCGCGCGGCGACGCCCCGCATCTACAGGAGCTGCCGCCGCTGCAGCGCCGGCAGCCTTAATCCTCGTTTGCAGGCTCATCGCTGATCACCCTCGCGCGACCAGGGAAGGCGGATACGCGGGCGTTCGGTACGCGTTGCACGGTCGGCGACTATATCGCTCCAAGGGCCGACGGCGCACCCCAGTTCCACGAGCATCTCGCGCGTGGCCTCGCGCACGCTGGTCGCAAAAGCGCTCGTCTGACCCACTGCCTCGTCGGCGCGCCCAAACGCCATGAGCGCGGCGAGATCCTGCCCGCCATCGGCGATACGAATCTTGGAGCTCAACGCACAGGCAATCTCAAAGCGCATGGCGACGTCCTCGTCTGCCCCGCGCGCACCGAACCGGTTGAACACGGCGCTCATG
>USNX01000245.1 GCA_900556205.1 uncultured Collinsella sp. | reverse complement strand
GGGATGGGTGGGGCGGCCCGTCGGTTTGTCTCAATCTGTAACAGTTACGCGGCAAAACCGGGTCTTACTGTTACAGATCGAGACAAACCAAACCCGCCTGCTAGAAAATCTCAATCTATAACAACAACTCGGCAAAATCCGTCCCTCGTGTTACAGATTTAGACAAACACGACCCAACCCACCGGTATATCTCGATCTGTAACACCTAGCCGCCCAAATCGGGTCTAGATGTTACAGATCGAGATTTTGTTTGAGAGGCCGAGAATTGGACCGAAAACACGGTCCCGAAATAACAAAAAAACTCGCCGGCTAGGCCGACGAGCTGCAAGTTCTTGGTCGCGGGGGCAGGATTTGAACCTACGACCTCCGGGTTATGAGCCCGGCGAGCTACCAGACTGCTCCACCCCGCAATGTCTGGGCGCCTCATGTGCGCAAGAAAGAATATTACGCAGGAGTTCGGTAAACGGCAAGGAAAATCTCGTGGAGCATAATTCCTTCATATTTAAACCCCTCAGCCCCTATCACCGTAAACGAATCGCGGCCGAGCGCCGTCGACGGCGCGTATACAATGGTGCGCGTCCTTTTATGCCAACACCGGGAGTAGACATGCTGCTCGCTATCGATATGGGAAACACGCAGACGGCCATGGGCCTGTTTGACGGAGACGAGCTGGTGCAGTCGTGGCGCATGCCCACCGACCGCTCCTATACCGCCGACGAGATCCATGTGCGCCTGATGGGCTTCTTTAAGATGTACAGCCTTTCGCTCGACGCGGTCGACGCGATCGCCTTTGCGGGCGTGGTGCCGCAGCTCTCGCGCGAATGGCACGCCGTGGCCGACCGCATTGCCGCAGACGCCATCGTCATTGGGCCGCAGACGGCCGCGGTGACCAAGCTGCGCGCGGCGCGTCCCCAGGCCGTAGGCGCCGATCGCGTCGCTAACGCCGTTGCGGCCGAAACTTTCTACGGCGCGCCGGCAATCGTGGTGGACTTTGGCACCGCGACCAATATCGACGTCATCGATGAGGACGGTTATTACATTGGCGGAGCGATCGCGCCGGGCATCCGCATCTCCATGGACGCGCTTGCCGCCCGTGCCGCCAAGCTCGCCAGCGTGCCGCTCGAGGCGCCCGAGCATGCCATCGGCCGCGATACCGAGGAGTGCATTAAGGTCGGCGCCGTGATGGGCGCTGCCGCCATGGCCGAGGGCCTGGTCGCGCGCATGAAGCGCGAGCTGGGCCGCGAGGATGCCACCGTTATCGCCACGGGCGGTCTCGCCGGCATCGTCGCCGATTCGACCGATGCCTTCGACGTGGTCGACGGACAGCTCACCATCAAGGGTATCTGCGAAATCTACCGCCGCATGCAAGAGCTGGGATAGAGCAGGAGCTTAAGTCAAGCACGCCCGATGCCACAGTCCCCGCAAATGCTCGCCAAGCCTATTCCTCAAAATCGAAAAATTTTCAGTTTTGAGGAATAGGTCCGAGGTGCTACCCCGCAGTCACGCAAAGCCCTCCCCGGCACAGGCCGAAGAGGGCTTCGTTGTCATCGTTATCTTTGAGCGCGGGCGCCTCGCGTTACAGTCCGCGAATGCGCACGGCCTCGGGCGGAAACTCCTGCTCGCCGGCATCGGTCTTAATGGTCGCGCGACCCCAGATGTCCAGGCCCGCAAACACACCGACCGCAAGCGGCAAGCCGTTGGGCGACACCGCCGCAACTTGGCGGCCCAGCAGCGGCACCATGTCGAAGTACTCGCCCAGCACGGGAGCCAGCGGCCCTGCGGCGCCTTGCGGCGTGTTGGCAACAACCGCCCAGGCGTCCACGCGGGCCAGCACGGCGGCGGCCGGCGTCTCGACCAGCGCTTCGTCAGCCACGTCCACACCAAGATCGCTCAGCGCCGAACGCTCAATATCCACCGTCACGGCACCGAACATGCCCGCAGCACCGGCACCACCGTTGACGGCGACGCGCGCGAACGACGTCTCAAACGCGGGCGCGCCGCACACAATGTCGCTCGGCCACTGAATACCTACCCTGCCGGCAAGGCCCAACCCCGGCGTCGACGCCGTGCCCACAAGCGCGTCCATCATGCCCATCGCTGCCACAAACGGCAGGCCGTGGAAGGCATGCATGTTCACGTCGGGGCGAACGACCAGCGAAAACGTCAACGCCGCCTCGCCCGCGCTCCAAGCGCACCAGCCCGCGGACGCACCCTCGCGGCCCGCGTCACGCGCGGCGTCGAGCTCGGTTCCGGCGGCAACAGCATTCATCTCGATCATCTACATACGCCCCAATTCGCCCACGATATGACCCACGCGGTCCTCGGGCTCCTTGACCTCAACGCCGTTGTAGCGGAAGAACCGCGCCGGGTCGTGCATCAGGTCCTCGAGCGGCACCAGCACAAAGTCGCGCTCGCCAATGAGAGGATGCGG
>USNX01000244.1 GCA_900556205.1 uncultured Collinsella sp. | reverse complement strand
AGATCGAGGAGTTCTACCTCTTTGAGGAGCCCGAGGATCCCGAGGCCTACGAGGACGGCTACGAGCTCCTGGGTGAGGACCGTCTAGTCGATCTGGGTGAGCCCATCAATGACGCGGTCGTTATGGACACGCCGTTTGTAGTGCTCTGCAAGCCCGATTGCCGTGGTCTGTGCCCCACATGCGGTTGCAATCTCAACGTCGAGCAATGCGATTGCGCCGCCCAGGCAGAGGCGGAATGGGCCGCTGCCACGGAAAATCCATTTGCAGCATTGAAGAATCTCAAGCTCGATGAGTAAAACTGTGGTAGTATCGCTACTTGCGCGTAATCGCCACACTGGATAGTTCATAAGGAAGGTCACTATGCCCGTACCTAAACAAAAGCAGGGTCGTATCCGCACTCACACCCGTCGTTCCGCCAACATGAAGATCTCGGCTGCGGCTCAGTCCACGTGCCCCCGTTGCGGCGCTGTCAAGCTTCCGCACCACGTGTGCCCCAGCTGCGGTTTCTACAAGGACCGCGAGGTTATCGTTACCGAGTAACGGTATACTCTGGATGCGATGCCGTTCCAAATGGAACCACAATGGCCGGCTCAATGAGTCGGCCATTTTTGTATAAGGAGCATGTATATGAGTAACGTTCGCGTTTGTGTAGACGTTGTGGGTGGAGACGAGAAACCTCAGGTCGTTCTCGATGGTATCGAGGCTGCACTTGCTGCCGATCCCGATATCGAGGTCTTGGCAGCTGGCCCGGCCGAAATCGTCAATCCCTTTGCAGCTTCCCATGCACGTGTTGAGGCCCTTGAGGCACCCGACGTTATCGCCATGGATGACGATCCCATTCGCGCCGTGATGACCAAACGCAAGTCTTCGATCGTGCTGTCGTGCCGCGCCATCAAGAAGGGAAATGCGGACGCGTTTTTCTCCGCCGGCTCCACCGGCGCCATGACCGCCGCTGCGACCGCCTACGTGACGCCGTTTAGGTATCAGGCCGAAGGTAAGAAGCAGCCGGTGCGTCCCTGTCTGACCAATGCGCTGCCCAATCGCGCCGGCGGTCTGACGGTGCTGTGCGATATGGGCGCCAACCCCGATGTTGAGGTCGATGACATGGTGCGTTTTGCTCAGATGGGTAGCGCCTATGCTCGCGTCGTCCTGGGCATCGAGCATCCCCGCGTGGGCCTGCTTGCTAACGGCACCGAGGACGAGAAGGGCTCCAACTTTACCAAGGCCTGCTTCCCAGCCATGAAAGCCGCCGTTCCCGGCTTTGTTGGTAACTGCGAGGGAACGGACATCACCTCCGGTAACTTCGATGTCGTCGTTGCCGATGGCATGTCGGGCAATATTGCGCTCAAGGCCACTGAGGGCGCTGCCAAGTTTTTGCTGCAGGAGCTCAAGGGCGTCTTTATGTCTTCGCTTGGCACCAAGATCGCCGCACTGCTCATTAAAAAGCAGATGCGCGAGATAAAGGCCAAGCTTTCGGGCGACGCCAAGGGCGGCGCGATTCTTTTGGGCCTGCGCGGCGTGGTCCTGATCGGCCATGGCGCCACCTCGGTCGAGGCTGTTAAAAACGGTACGCTCGCGGCGGCCGAAGCCGTGCGCGCCGGGCTGGTCGAGAACGTCGCCAACTCCATGGACGGCATCGTTTTATAACAGCGGCGTTATGCGTCTCGGGGCGTGCGCCGTGGGGTAGAATCAGAACCGTGTCTTGGTACCGCCCGGGCGGTACCATTCTTTTGGTATTCATGCACTATGAGAGGAAGCGCTATGGACCGCTCCGAAATCTTCGACAAGATCGCCGAGGTCGCTGCTGACGTTCTGGGCGTCGATGTTGCCGAAATTAGCGATGAGACCACCTTTGACGACCTCGATGCCAACTCGCTCGAGCGCCTGCAGCTGGTTACGGCTATCGAGGACGAGTTCAACCTCGAGATCGATGACGAGACTCTGCTCTCGCTCAACTCTGTCGCCGACGCCGTCGACGCGATCGAAAATGCCAGGGAGGCCTAAGTCTTGGCTTTGTCTGAACGACTTACGCGCGCCCAGGAAATCCTGGGCCATGAGTTCAATAATAAGGTGCTGCTGCGCGCGGCCCTTACGCATCCCTCGGCAGTCGAGGGCCAGCCGGTTTCTGCCAGCTATGAGCGTCTTGAGTTCTTGGGCGATTCCATTTTGGGCGCTGTGGTCGCACGCTCCCTGTTTGAGTCCTATCCGGAGTTTGACGAGGGCAAGCTCACGCGCCTGAAGGTGTCGCTTGTCTCGGGCGCTACGCTGTCCGAGGTTTCTCACGAGCTGGGCATCGACGACATCATCATCTTTGGTGCCTCCGAGACCGGTACCGGTGCGCGCGGCCTGCATTCGGCCCTCGAGAACGTCTATGAGTCGCTCGTGGGCGCGCTGTACCTGGATGCCGGCTGGGATGCCGCGGCAGAGTTCATTCACCGTACACT
>USNX01000243.1 GCA_900556205.1 uncultured Collinsella sp. | reverse complement strand
TCGTCGGCAGCGAAGTTGTCGATCGGGGCGAAGGGATCGGCCACGGGGACAACCGGGTCAGCGACGGGCAGCGGCTCGGCGGGAACAGTCACCGCAGGAGAAGCGGCAGAACCGACCGGCGTAGAGGCCATCAGATCAGCCGGGAAGGAGTTCTGGGCGTCATCCATGAAGTGCTGGATGAGCTTGAGGTACTCGGCCTTGAACTCCTCACGGGAAGCCTTGAGACGATCGATCTCCTCGAGCTCGGCCTGCTTCTCGGTCAGAGCCTGGCGGATAACCTCGCGGGCCTTGGCGTCAGCCTCGTTGCGAATACGCTCAGCGTTCTCATTGGCATCGTTGACGATGGTCTCAGCGGTCTGCTGGGCAGCGATCAGGGCAGCGGAAATCTGGCGCTCCTGAGCGGAGAAGTCAGGGGCGGGAGCAGCCACGGGGGCGGCAGGATCGGCTTGGGCGGTGGCATCCTGAGCCTGGGCAAGCTGAGCCTGCGCATCGGCAAGCTGCTGCTCGGTAGCAGTCAGACGACCCTTAAGGTCGACGATCTTAGCGAGCATAGCGTCAACCTCGGAGGACAGTGTCTCCAAGAAGACGTCGACCTCGGCAGGATCGTAGCCACGCTTGGCCTCAGAGAAAGTCTGAGCCTGGATGTCTGCAGGGGTAATAGCCATAACAAGTCTCCTTTTTCATCGCCTCGGCGCCACACGCCCGACGTAAGTTACTAAGTCAGTTCTACACGAGTATACCTATAAGAAGCTGCAGAACCAGCCTCTGCACCAACTGCAACGCAATAATCGCAACGACCGGCGAAAAATCGATACCGCCCATCGGCGGGATGAAACGACGGAACAGGTTGAGCCACGGACCGCACACGCTATCGAGCACCGCGGCAATATCCTGAAGCAAACCACCCTGCTTCATGGGAATCCACGTCATAAAGCAGTAGACGACAATGAGCGTGGAATAGAAGTTGAACAGCGTGTTGACCAGCTGGACGATAGTGTAGATGTTGATGGGAATCTCCTCGTCTTGTCTTTACTTGAGGTAGCCGTCGGCACGAAGCTTCTTGAGATCGGAATCTTTGACCTCGCAACCGGCGGGCAGCACCATGAACACGCGGTCGCCCACCTCCTTGACCGTGGCACCCAGACCGCAGGCAAAGCCGTAAGAGAAGTCCAAGACGCGCTTGGCAACTTCGGTGCGAACGCCCACAAAAATCAGTGCGACAGGTTGCTTGGTGCGAACGCGGCGCACCACGGTCTCCACGTCGTCATAGCTCTCGGGGCGCAGGACATAGGCCGGCAGCTGCGGCGTGGCGTTGATGATATTGCTCGCATAGGCCGAGGCATCGCTCGGTGCAGGCGCGGGCGCAGCGGCGGCACGGGCGCGGGTGTTCTCGGCGTAGCTAGACGGCGTGTCATAGGCACCAGGACGATAACCGCTCGCAACACTGTCCTGCGAGCGCGAAGGCGGGTTATACGTCGTGGCATGGCGGGAGTCATCGCCGACCAGCTGGCCGGAGCGCGTATACACGGCCACCGACTCAGCTTCACCGCGGCGCGTCTGACCCAGCAGGCCGTTGCTCGGCTCGTCCTGGGTGTAGAAGCCCTCGCCCGAAGCACCACTGTAGCCGTTGTTCTGATAGCCATCGTCGTAGCCATCATCGTAGCCGTAGTCGTCGTCCTGGCCATAACCCTGGTCGTAACCCTGCTGGCCGCCCAGGTGCATCTTATTTTTAATCTCGTCAAGGAAGCCCATGGTTGTGTCCTCTCGCGGTTTAGTGCAGGCGCCCCGATAATCAGTGCGCACTTCAGAGCCTTATTTTACTGCAAACTCCGGGCTAAATACTACCCTGCCCAGGCGAACGAGCGTAGAGCCCTCCTCAAGGGCAGGCTCAAAGTCCTCGCTCATGCCGCAGGAAAGCTCAGACAGGTTCAAATCGGGATGCGCTGCCTCCAGCTCATCCCTCAGCTCACGAAGCCCCGCAAAGGTGCGGCGTGCCACATCCTTATTCCCCCGGGGCGCCATAGTCATAAGCCCCTGCACGCAAATTCCCTCAAGTTCCGCAAGCTCACCCGCGGCGGCGCGAATCTCATCGGGCGAAAAGCCTCCCTTCGACTCCTCACCACTCACATTGACCTCAATGAGCACACGCTGGGGGCCGGCGAGCTCACCTGCCTCAATCTTGCGGACAGCACGGCTCGAGATCGCCTGCGCCAGATGCAGCGAACCCACCGAGTGAATCAGCTCGGCTGAGCCCAGCACCGCATTGATCTTATTGGTCTGCAGGTTGCCGATCATATCGAAGCGAACCTCGGGCAGCTCCGGATGCTCCACCAGACCCGTGAGCTTGCGAACCAGCTCCTGCGGGCGGTTCTCGGCAAAATGGCGATACCCCGCCTGGATGGCGGCAACGGTCTCATCGACACCAACGGTCTTGGACACGGCAATGAGGCGCGCGG
>USNX01000242.1 GCA_900556205.1 uncultured Collinsella sp. | reverse complement strand
AACGCCCTTACAGTTATGCCTTGCACTTTAGACCATCAAAGTGTTTGCTGCACAAATAATACTGGAGGGCATTTATGGCACCAGCTCAGTCCGATTTTCAACCGCAACCAGCGCCCAAGGCCACCCCGGCAGCGCAAGCCGCTATCGGTGACGGTCTTGTTGCCGAGGCTCAAGCTTTTGCCGACAAGCTTGCTGCGTGGCGCCACGACCTGCACCAGACGCCTGAGTTGGGCAATCGCCTTCCGCAAACCTCTGCGTATATCCAGGCACGTCTGACCGAGATGGGCATCCCGTTTGCCACGCTCGTCGACGGCTCCTGTGTTGTGGGCCTCATCGGTGCCGGTGCGGCCGTGGCGGCCCAGGGCAACGGTACGTGCACGGACGATCAGGCCGGCACGGTCATCATGTTGCGCGGTGACATGGATGCCCTTCCCGTCGCGGAAGAGTCGGGCGAGTCTTTCGCCTCTGTCAACGGCTGCATGCATGCTTGCGGCCACGATATGCATGCGACGGCCCTGCTTGGTGCCGCCCGCCTGCTCAAGGCTCGCGAGGCCGAGCTTGCCGATGCCAATGCCACGGTTAAGCTGCTGTTTCAGCCGGGCGAGGAAACCTTTGAGGGTGCCCGCGCTGCCATTGCCGACGGCCTTCTGCAGAACCCGCGTCCCCAGGCGGCTTTCGCCATGCATGTTAACAGCCAATCGCCGCTCGGCCTGGTGCTCTATGGAAGCCCGGCGCTTTCGGGCGTGTACGGTTTCCGCATTACACTGCAGGGCAAGGGCGGCCATGGCTCGAGCCCCGAGATCTGCATCGACCCCATCACGGCCGGCGTCCATGTGCATCTGGCGCTTCAGGAGCTCATCTCCCGCGAGGTGCCGGCGGCCAAGGAGGTCGCGCTTACCGTTGGCAAGTTCGCTGGCGGTCAGGCCGCAAATGTCATCCCCGACACTTGTGTGCTCGAGGGAACGCTACGTGGCTTCGATGTCGAGCTCATGGCGCATCTTAAGAGCCGCATCGCCGAGGTTATCAATGGCGTCGCGGCAACGTATCGTACGCCGGCGACCATTGAGACGCTCTCGGATGTTCCGCCACTCGTACTCGATGACGATATGACCCAGGCATCGCTGGGCTATGTGGGTGCGACATTGCCCAAGGCAGCTTTTCTGCCGCTGTTCCACGCCATGGCGAGCGAGGACTTTGCGCTTATCTCGAGCGAGATCCCGAGCGCGTACTTTACCGTGGGCGCCGCTGTAACCGACACGGACGAACACTTTGCCCAGCATCATCCCAAGGCACGTTTTAGCGATGCCGAGCTTCCCCTTGGCGCCGCGGCCTATACCGCCGTCGCTTTGGGCTATATCGCCGACCACCGGTAGCACCCAACCTTGCCTTTCAAGCCTGCGGGCATGGCCATAAGGCCTATGCCCTTGTCTTTCAAGGCAATCTTGGGCACTACCGGCGCCCGGCGCAGGCTATTCGTTTGTCTAAAAGGAGCAGTATGCCCCAGCAGCGTAAGTTCTTCCCCGGCTGGCTCGTGGTGGCCTCCGGCTTCGTGATCATGGCCACGTGTTACACGATTTTTGTCAATTGCATGAGCCTGTTCCAGCCGCTGATCGTCAGCGACCTGGGTATTTCCCTTGCGCAGTACAACGTCTCCAATGCCATCTCCACCGTGGTGAGTGTCGTGGGTTCGCTCGTTATCGGCCATGTTGCCGATAAGGTGAGTGGCCGCGTATTGGGCTCGCTTACCGTTATCGCTACCTCGGCGGTGCTTGCCGGCATGAGCTTTGTCGGTGAGCTGTGGCAGGTCTACGTGCTCTTTGCCGTCTCGGGCTCCTTTGCGAGCACCTGGATCGTGTGCCTGGCGTGCTCCGTGGTCATGCTCGTGTTCCTGCTGGCATCGGAGCCCATCGCCGCCAAGCTGCGCGCAAGCGTGGTGGGGGAGTAGACGTCCGTTGCTCTTTTCTGTTCGCCCCGTTCTGTCCGTGGCCGCCTTGGAAGCCGAATGGATGCTCGTACCATCATTCGGTTTCCAAGGCGGCCACGGGCCTACGAAATGATCCCTTTTCCTCCGTCCCCAACAGATCACGTGATCCGAAGGGGACGGAGGAAAAGGGATCGGCTGCCGCGGCGGCGCGTCTGGCCGAACGAGTCCCCATACCCTCGTTCGGTCAGGCGCGCCGCCGCGTTGCTGCTTTGTGCCGTATAATGTCCACTACCTATGACGCGATACAAAAGAAAGGTGTTTGCCCATGCAGGCACAGAAGGCGGAGGGAACCCGCGACCTTATCGGCGCCGAGATGCGCGCCTGGCAAAAGATGCAGCAGATTGCGGCCGGCGTGTTCGAGCCGTTTGGTTTTAAACCCATCGAGACGCCCGCGATCGAGCAGGTTGACGTGTTTGTCCACGGTATCGGCCAGTCGACCGACGTCGTGCGCAAGGAAATGTTCCGCGTGTTCAGCGGTGCCAACCTGGAG
>USNX01000241.1 GCA_900556205.1 uncultured Collinsella sp. | reverse complement strand
GGCGCACCGGCGGCACGGTTGTCTCGCCCATGCCGGGGTTGTTTGCGCGAAAAACGCGCTGGGATGAACTCAACCGAGCGCAACGCCATTGCGAAATCCTCCGCGCCCTTGCGATCATCCACCCCGATTGGACGTTCTGCTCGTTTTCGGCCGCCTGTCTGCTGGGGCTCGAGGTCTCGTGGCGACACCTGAATGTCGTGCATGTCTGCAGCTCGACAAAGCCGTCGGCTCGTCCGGGCGCACATATTCAGCGGCACCAGATTGAGCCGGCCGGAGCAATACGCAGAGCCGGCATATCGGTAACGCCGCCCATCCAAACGGTCACAGATTGCCTGCTGCAAACTGGTTTTGCCGACGGCATGCCCATTGCCGATTCGGCGATCTCAAAGCTCGGCCTTGCGCCGGAACAGCTGATGGAGGCCGTTGAGCAACGAGCGACTGCCCGCAATGGTCGCACGATTCGCACCGCCCTCACGACACTTCGATATGCCGACGCCCGCGCCGAGAGCGGCGGGGAATCGGTCGCCCGAGCCGTCATGATCGAGACGGGCTTTGCGCCCGACTGGCTTCAATACGAGCTGACGGACCCCTTCGATTCGGCCAAGCCCATACGAACGGACTTTGCCTGGGAGCGCCAGGCACGGGAACTCACGCTGGGCGAGCTCGACGGGCTCATCAAATATACCGACCAGACCATGCTGGCCGGACGCACCACCGCAGAGGCGCTCGTTGCCGAACGACAGCGCGAGGCGCACCTATCGCTCTACGGTCACCCTCTGCTGCGCTTTACCATGAATGAGGTCCGCTCGGCAGGAATGCTCGCCAAAAAGCTGCAGACGGCAGGCATCCGGCAGACCGCGCTGCCGACATGGCTCAACGATATTGAGCTGTAGGGGCTGCTAAGTTTATGACCGCCTGTCCACCAAACTGGGACACACTTTCCGGTTGGCAGCACCCGCGGAAACCGTGTCCCAGATTGAGCGCTCAAAACGGGATGCGCTTTCCAGATGCCATGCCTAGCGGAAACCGTGTCCCGGAATCAGGTCTCGGAACGGGTCGTGCTTTCCGGTTGAGCCCTTCAGCGGAAACCGCATCCCGGAATAAACGCTCAAACTGGAACGCACTTTCCAAGTGAGCGGTTAGCGGAAAGCGCATCCCACTCTGAGGCATGATTCCGGGACGCAGTTTCCGCTTGAGGGCTGTTCCGGAAAGTGAATCCCATTCTGAGCATCGATTCTGGGACGCTGTTTCCGCCAGAGGCTCTACCGGAAAGCTTGTCCCATTCCGAGCACCAATTCCGAAGCGCAGCTTCCGCTCCAAAGCAAAAGCCCCGGCTCGCGATGGAGCCGGGGCCAAAGGCGCAGCTTATGCAGTTGATGCTGAGCGCAAACGGCCGTCAGCAATGCCGCCTGCGCCCTACTCTATCCGCGGTTGCGAACGCGGCTGTACGGGGTATCCACCATCGGCAGATCCGGGCGCAGCTTGCCGTCAAACGCGCGGTAGGCATTCTGCACGGCAGGTGCCGTGGGGATCGTGGCGATCTCGCCGATGCCCTTGCCGCCATATGCCACGGGCAGCAGCTCGTCCTTCTCCACGTAGATGGCGTGGATATCCGGAATCTCGGGCGCACGGAACAGCCCGAGCGTGCCGTACCTTGCCTGGGGTACGCAGTCCTTGAGCGGCCAATCCTCGGTAAGCGCATAGCCCATACCCATGAGCACGCCGCCTTCGATCTGACCCTGGATGGAGATGGGATTGACCACCTTGCCGGAATCGTGCGCGGCATAGACCTCGCTCACGCGGCCGCCATCATCCAAAATGACCACATGCGTGGCAAAGCCGTAGCAGATGTGGCTCTTGGGGTTGGGAACGTCGGCGCCCAGCTTGTCGGTCGGCTCCAGGTACACGTAGCCAAACTCGCATCCCTCGAGTGCCTTGATGGCGGCCGCGGGATCCTGAGGATGCATACCCTGGCCGGCGACGAGCTCCTGCGTGTGCAGCTGATAGGAGTGACCGTCGTCGTACTCGATCTTGACGCCGTCGCCATGCGCGCTCACGGGAGCATCGGGCGCGGGCTTGCCGGCCTCGATGTCAAGCATGGCATCGCGCAGCAGGAAGGCGGCGCCGCGCACGGCCTCGCCGGTCACGACCGTCTGACGCGAGCCAGACGTGGTGCCGGAGTCGGGAGCGTTCTCGGTGGAGCACTCGCCGTTGACGATGCAGCGAAGCGGCAGGCCGCATGCCTCGGCAACGTCCTGCAAAAAGACGGTGTTGCAGCCCTGGCCGATGTCGGACGTGGCGGCGTAGACCACGGCACGGCCATTCTCGACACGAATCTTGCAGCGGCCGGCATCGGGCAAGCCAACACCCACGCCGGCGTTCTTCATAGCGCAGGCGATACCGGCATGGCCGGGATGCGCGTAGTAGGCATCCTTGACCTCGAGCAGCGTCTCCTTAAGCGCCGTGGAGCAGTCGGC
>USNX01000240.1 GCA_900556205.1 uncultured Collinsella sp. | reverse complement strand
AGGACACCTGCTACGAGCGCAAGGGGTCGCTGTGCCGCGACAAGCGCAACTGCACCAAGACCCGCTGCCTGGGCTGCGGCTCGGTGTGCGAGGTCTGCTGCGACGTGTGCCCCAACCGCGCCAACGTGGCAATTAAGGTGCCGGGCCTGGCCAAGCATCAGGTCGTCCATGTCGACGGCATGTGCAACGAGTGCGGCAACTGCGCCGTGTTCTGCCCTTACCAGGAGGGTCGTCCCTACAAGGACAAGCTCACCCTGTTCTGGAGCGAGGAGGACATGGAGAACTCCGAGAACGAGGGCTTCCTGGCCGTGGACGAGGACCACTTTAAGGTTCGCGTCGCCGGCACGGTCCGCACCGTCTCGGTCGATGCTGTCAAGACCGGCCTTCCCGAGGCCGTCCGCCTGACCATCAGGGCCGTGCGCGACAACTATTCGTACCTTCTTAAGAAATAGGCGAGTCTCTTATGGCCAAATCCATTCAACATAACGTGGCCTACGTTGCCTGCGGAAGCGGTTGCGCCTCCGCAGGCGGCGACGCCCGCTGCAGCGAAGGCTGCATTGGCTGTGGCGCCTGCGTCACGGCCTGCCCCCACGGCGCCATTGCGCTGGTCGATGGCATCGCCCGCGTGGACCGCTCAAAGTGCACGGGCTGTGGCCTGTGCGGCATGGCATGCCCGCAGCGCGTGATTGCCTTCGTTCCCGGCTACCAGAACATCCTGGTGCGCTGCAACAACACCGATAAGGGCGCCATCGCCCGCAAGATCTGCGACACGAGCTGCATCGGTTGCGGCATGTGCGCCAAAAAGTGCCCTGCCGGCGCAATCCGCATCGAGGACAACTGCGCCCATATCGACGGCGTGGACTGCCTGTCGTGCGGCATGTGCGCCGTCGTGTGCCCGCATGGCGCCATTCACGACCGTACCGGCATCGCCGCCGGCGTGTAGAAGGGAATCACCATGGCACAGGAATTCACTTTTACCGTTAACGGCGTCGAGCGCACGACGACTCAGAACAAGCCGCTGCTCCGCTACCTGCGCGACGACCTGCACATTCACTCCGCCAAGGATGGCTGCTCCGAGGGCGCCTGCGGTACCTGCACCATCCATGTGGACGGTGCGGCCGTCAAGGCCTGCGTGCTGACCACCGCGCTTGCCGCCGGCCGCAACATCGTGACCGTCGAGGGCTTGCCCGAGGACGTGCGCGAGGCCTTTGTGTACGCCTTTGGCGCCGTGGGCGCCGTGCAGTGCGGTTTTTGCATCCCCGGCATGGTCATGGCGGGTGCAGCGCTCATCGCCGAGGACCCCGAGCCCACCGAGGAGCAGATCAAATACGCCATTCGCGGTAACGTCTGCCGTTGCACCGGCTACAAAAAGATTATCGAGGGCATTTCGTTGGCTGCTGCGGTGCTCCGCGGCGAAAGGCAGATCGATGAGGACTTGGAGCGCGGCGACGACTACGGCGTGGGCAAGCGCGCCTTCCGCATCGACGTGCGCAAGAAAGTGCTCGGCGAGGGCAAGTACCCCGACGACATCGACGAGCTCGATCAGCCGGGTCTGACCTACGCCAGCGCCGTGCGCTCCAAGTATCCGCGCGCCCGCGTGCTCTCCATCGATACCTCCAAGGCCGAGGCCCTGCCCGGTGTGGTGGGCATTCTGCGCGCCGAGGACGTGCCGGTCAACCAGGTCGGCCACCTTATCCAGGACTGGGACGTCATGATCGCCCAGGGCGATATCACCCGCTGTGTGGGCGATGCCATTGTACTGGTGGTTGCCGAGGACGAGGCGACGCTCGAGAAGGCCAAGAAGCTCGTAAAGATTGATTACGAGCCGCTGGAGCCCGTGCGCAACATTGTCGAGGCCAGGGCTGCCGACGCTCCGCGCCTGCACGACAGCTTCTTTGCCTTTGGCAACACGGTGGAGCTCAAGGACAACGTGTGCCAGAGCCGTCACGTGACGCGCGGCGACGCCGCCAAGGCGTTGGCCGAAAGCGCGTTCACCGTGACACAGCGCTTTACCACGCCCTTTACCGAGCATGCCTTCTTGGAGCCCGAGTGCGCCGTCGCCTTCCCGTACAAGAACGGCGTCAAGGTGCAGTCGACCGACCAGGGCGCCTACGACACGCGCAAAGAGTGCGCCCACATGTTTGGCTGGGACAACGAGCCCGAGCGCGTGGTCGTCGAGACCATGCTCGTGGGCGGCGGCTTTGGCGGCAAGGAGGACGTGTCCGTCCAGCACCTGGCCGCGCTTGCAGCCTATAAGCTCCAGCGTCCTGTGAAGTGCAAGCTCACGCGCGCCGAGTCGCTCGCGTTCCATCCCAAGCGCCATGCCATGGACGGCACCTTTACGCTGGGTTGCGACGCCGAGGGCAACTTTACCGGCCTGGACTGCGAGATCAACTTTGATACCGGCGCCTACGCTTCGCTGTGCGGCCCGGTGCTCGAGCGCGCCTGCACGCATGCCGTCGGCCCCTACAAGTACCAGAACACCGACAT
>USNX01000239.1 GCA_900556205.1 uncultured Collinsella sp. | reverse complement strand
CCCTTGGAATGTCCTCCGCACAAGAGCGGCCCGTCTATTGCGGCCGCCGCCTCGTCCACATAGCGTGCCGCAGATTCCTGAGAGGGCACGGGGCACCGGAACGCCATGTTAAAGTCCTCTTTCCAGCCCACGATCGTACTGTCGGTCCCTCGGAAGGAAAGGTAGCTAAATCCTGCCGGAAAGCGGAACGTCATGGCTGCGAACTGCTCCGTCGCCGTCACGTCGTTCACGGCACGATAGCCGCAAACGTTCACGCCACGGTAGCGAGGACTTGCCGCCACGGCCTCTAACAAGGCCCTGCTTCCCTCCGGGTCCCACAGGTCGCCAATCATGTCCCGGTAGCACTCGGCGCGCAGCAGCTCGCGTACGTCCAGCCCTTGCCAGCCGGCAAGCTCCGGCATATCCCCCGGCAAGCGCAAATACGACAGCCATGCAAACACCAGGCTGTCCACCGCGCAGAACGTCCGCTCCTCAAACGAATCAAACGCCGTCTGGGCATACGTCAAAAAGTTAGGCGATTCCGACATGGCTCTCCCATCAACAATGGCGCAAGGGGGTCGGATTTGTTTGCACCAATCGCGCCTTTTTTGGTGCAAAGTAACCTGACCACAATGCACCAACTTGGTACAAACAAACCTGACCCCCTCGCACCAAAAAGGCGCCCGGACCGTGTGGCCCGGACGCCTTTCATTGTAGCCTGTTGCCCAAAAGAGCTTGATTTAGCAGGAGAAGTCGACGCTGTCGATGATGTCCTTGAGGGCCTTGGCGGAGGCGGTGAGCTCATGCTGCTCGTCATCGTTCAGCGGCACGGGGACGCGGCAGACGACGCCGTCGCGGCCAACGACCGTCGGCATGGAGATAGCCAGATCGGACAGGCCATACTCGCCCACCATGAGCGAGGAAACGGGCAGAACGGTCTGCTCATCGCGCATGACAGCGGTGCAGATGCGCTTGACGGCCATGGCGACGCCGTAGTAGGTGGCGTGCTTCTTCTCGATGATGGTGTAGGCGGAGTTCTTGACGTCCTCGGCGATGCGCTTCTCGGCGGTCTCATGCTCCAGGTGGCCGTGAAGCTCGCAGAAGGTGTTCAGCGGAACGCCAGCAACCTGAGCGCTGGACCAAGCGACAAACTCGGAGTCACCGTGCTCGCCCATGACATAGGCCTGGACATCGCGCGGGTCAACCTCGACGTGGGCACCAAGCATCTGCTGCAGACGGCCAGTGTCGAGCACGGTGCCGGAGCCGATGACATGGCCCTCGGGCAGGCCGGACATCTTGATGGCAGCATAGGTCAGAACATCAACCGGGTTGGAGACGATTAGCAGAATGCCGTCGAAGCCGGACTTCTTAATCTCGGGGATAATGGACTTAAAGATGTTTACGTTCTTGTTGACCAGGTCCAGGCGGGTCTCACCGGGCTTCTGGGCAGCGCCAGCGGTGACGACGATCATGGCGGCGTCGGCGACATCGGAATAATCGCCGGCGTAGATCTTCATCGGCTCGGCAAACGTCATGCCGTGCGCGATATCCAGGGCCTCACCCTCGGCACGGTTCTTGTCCACGTCGATGAGGACCATCTCGGAGAACAGACCACTCTGCATCAGTGCGAACGCCGAAGACGAACCGACGAAACCGCAGCCGACAATAGCGACCTTCTTCTCGTTAACCATTAGAAACTCCCATCTCTCTCCACAAACAAGCCGCCCGGGAACGACCCGAGCGGCTTGCCGTAATCCCAATACATCCAATCGGGACTTTGATTATGCCCCTATTCGCAGCCAAAAATCGACCGTTTACCGAAATTGTTTGCAGTATTCGTAAAATAACTGCACGAAATCGGTTTCGAGCTATTGACGAGTCGAAATAACTTTCTAATACAGGCCCGCCTCGCGAATGGCCTCGACAGCCAAAGCGATCTGATCGGGCGGCAAGACCAGTGCCATACGCACGTGCCCCTCGCCCGAAGGGCCAAAGCTCGCGCCCGGCGTCACCACAACGCCGGCCTTCTCCATAAGCTCCTCGCAAAACGCCATGGAATCGGTGCGACCACCGGGAAGCTTGGCCCACACAAACATAGAGCCATGCGCGTTGGGACGCTCCCAGCCCAGGCCCTCAAGACCGTCGCACAGGGCATCGCGGCGTTCCTGGTACTTCAGACGCTGCGCCTCGACCTCATCGCGCGGACCATTCAAGCAAGCGATGGCGGCCTTCTGGATCGGGAAGAACATACCAAAGTCGATCTGGCCGCGCAGCTTGGCAAAGGCCGAGACCACATCCTCGCGGCCGACCAAAAAGCCGATACGCGCACCGGTGACGTTAAACGACTTGGAGAGCGAAAAGAACTCAACGCCCACCTCGAGCGCGCCGGGATACTGCAAGAAGCTGCCGCCTGGCTCGCCGTCGAACACGATGTCGGAGTACGCGTTGTCATGGACGATGAGCAGGTCGTGCTCGCGGGCGAAAGCGATGATCTCCTCGTAGACCTCGGGAG
>USNX01000238.1 GCA_900556205.1 uncultured Collinsella sp. | reverse complement strand
CCAAATCTCGGGTGGAAGATCGCGGCGTCCCGTGCGGCCCATACGCTGCAAAAAGGAGCTGACGGTAAACGGCGCGTCGATCTGGAAGGCACGCTCCAGGCGGCCGATATCGATACCGAGTTCCAGCGTAGAGGTGGTGACGGTTGTCTGCGCCTGCTCCTCGTCGCGCATGAGCTCCTCGGCCGTCCCGCGCAGCGATGCCGAAAGATTGCCGTGATGGATGAGAAAACGGTCGGGCTCGTGTCGTCTTTCGCAGTAGCTGCGTAGCATGGAGCACACGGCCTCTGCCTCCTCGCGCGAGTTGGCAAAGACTAGGCACTTGCGGCCGCGCGTATGCTCAAAGATATAGCCCATACCGGGGTCGGCGTTGTCGGGCGCCGTGTCGGTGGGGTTGAGAAGCGCCTGCTCGGTCGCTCGTGGGATATCGACTTCGCCCTCGGGGGCCGAGGAAGTGCGACGGTCTTTGGGAGCGGCCTTGCCCCGTGCCCGCTCACGACGTTGACGGCGCTCCTCTTGTGTGAGCTGTCCGCTGTGACGCATGTCTTGGGCGCCGGCGGGCAGTGCCGCGGGTGCCGCTGCCTCAATGCGCTCGCATGCAAGCACTTCGGTCTCTTGAGGACCCATGCTCTCGAATCCTCGCTGCTGTGCCTGGGGACCCGAGTTGTAGAAGTGCTCCATGGAGATGCGCCACACGCGGCGCGGTTCTTCAAAGCGGGGGATAACGCAGTCGCGTCCCGTTCCCTGCGAGAGAAAGGCACCCGTGCGCTCGGGGTCGCCGATGGTGGCTGAAAGGCCAATGCGGCGGGGCTGCACGCCGGCCACGCGCGAGAGTCGCTCGATAAGGCAGAGCGTCTGTCCGCCACGGTCGCCGCGCATGAGCGAATGGACCTCATCGATGACTACATAGCGCAGGTCGCAGAACATACGTGGGATTGCCATGTGCTTGTGGATCAGGAGTGCTTCGAGTGACTCGGGCGTAATCTGCAAGATGCCGCTCGGTTTTTTAATGAGCTTGGCCTTGTGCGACTGCGAGACATCGCCATGCCAGTGCCAGACGGGGATATCGGCTTCTTCGCACAGGTCGTTGAGGCGGACGAATTGGTCGTTGATGAGCGCCTTGAGGGGGCCAATGTAGAGGGCGCCCACGCTTGCGGGCGGGTTCTCCCAAAACTCGGTCAGGATGGGAAAAAAGGCTGCCTCGGTTTTGCCGGAAGCCGTGGATGCCGTCAGGAGCACATTGTCCTGCGAGTTAAAGATGGCATCTGCCGCCGCAACCTGGATAGAGCGCAAGCTTTCCCAATCGTGGGAGTAGATGAAGTCTTGGATAAACGGGGCGTAGCGGTCAAAGGCGTTCACGGGGCCTCCTCTCAAATACGAACCTCTTAACGCGGTGAGCAGTGGCTTGCCGCATCACTGCCTCGACGTTTGCCCAGATAAAGCCTGCCAAAATAAACCTGTCCCTTTTTGGCAGGTTAGATGGTGAATTCGGCGAAGTTACGGTCGCCGCCTGCGGTGCCGGTGTCGCCTGTTGCTGCTGCCGGCGCCAGCGCGTCGCCGCCGACGCTTTGCAGCAGCTCGGCTACGTTGGCGTCGGGGTTCTGGCATAGGATGTCGAGCAGCTCGATAAAGTCGCGAATGACTTCACGCGGCGTCAGATGTGTGTCGGCTCCCACACGACCGAACTCGATCTTGAGGAAGTCCACCAAGTCGTTCTCGGTCAGCGTGGGCGTCCAGCCAAAGTAGCCGGCGTGAATTTGCATGAGTTTTTCGATCAGCACCAGCAGCTCCTCGTAGGTGAGTGGCTGCAGACGGATGATGGGCGCGAGCATGTCCTTAAGGTCCTCGCGTGCAAAGCGGCCTTGAGCGAGTCGGCTGCGCAGGGCCTCGTAGGAGAACACGCCGCGGCGGCGGTCTTCGATGGAGGTTGGCGTGCCGCCCATGATCATGCCCAGGTACTGCGCCTTGCCCTGGAGCGTGTCGTTGTACATGGTCAGGATCTTCTCGTAGTTGTACTGGCGCGTGATGGCGTTGGGAATCTTATACAGATTCACGAGCTCGTCGATGAGCACCAACATACCCTTGTAGCCGCCGCAGACCAAAAAACGCGCGATGAGCTTAATGTAGTCGTACCAGTCGTCATCGCTGATGATGGTCGAGGAGCCCAGCTCGGCGCGAGCCTCGCTCTTGGTACGGTATTCGCCGCGGATCCATTTGGTCACGCGGCTCATGGCTTCCTCGTCGCCCTCGGATACGGCCGTGCGATAGCGGCGAAGCATGCGGGTGAAGTCGAAGCCGTGGACCATCTCCTCGAGCGGGGCCAGTTGGGCATTGACGACCGACTCGTCGACGTCGGCACACGAGGCAACCCAGCGATCCAGAATAAGGTTGAGCGCGCCGCCCTCGGGGCGCGTCTTGGTCGATATATTGCGGATGAGCTCGCGGTAGGTGGCAAGGCCCTGCCCCTGCCCGCCCTGCAGACGGCGCTCGGGGGACAAG
>USNX01000237.1 GCA_900556205.1 uncultured Collinsella sp. | reverse complement strand
GCCTACGGGCAAGTGGCGTCCGGTGAGGCTGCCAACGTGACCTATACGTCCACGCTGGGGGATTTGCCCCAGGTCGAGGATCGCGAAGAGCTGAAGGGCTGGGCGTACGAGCGCATGCTGGCCGCTCTTGATGAGCACGCCGACGAGGAAATTCGCCGCGGCGTGACGTTGGTGGGACCGCATCGCGACGAGATTGAATTTACCGTGGCGGGTCGCTCCGCTCGTTCATTTGCCAGCCAAGGACAGCAGCGAACGTTGGTACTGTCCTGGAAGGTGGCCGAGGTGGCCGTGGCTCGCGATGTCCTGGGCACCGCCCCGCTGCTGCTTTTGGACGACGTGATGAGCGAGCTCGACGGCGAGCGTCGCGGTGCTTTCCTGCGGCTGATCGGCGATGATATCCAGACGGTCATAACCACGACCAACCTGGGGTACTTTACCGATGACCTGCTTGATCGAGCCAAGGTGGTGAGCATGGGTGAGACGTGCTAATTACGAGCGCGAGAGCGAGACGGTCGCCTTCAGTGGGTTTTTGAACGCAGAGCGCCAGCGCATCCTGGCGTCGGCGACGCCTGAGCGCCGTGCGCAGATGGAGGCTGCCGAGGAGTCGCGCGCGGTCTATCGCGCGTGGAACGCGGTGTGCTCGGGCACGCGCGAGGGGCGGCATGTGACGGGTCTGCGCTACCTGCCCGAGTCCAATGAGCTGCTGGTATATCTCGATTCGCCCTCGTGGACGCAGGAAATGACGCTGTTGCGTGAGATCATCCGCGCGCGCATGGAGCGCGCCGGTGCGCATGTGGACGGCCTGGTGTTCAAAACCACCGCACCCGGTCACACGCCGCCCGCCGCCAAGGAGCGCCTGCGCCCGGCGACGACCGAGCGCCCGCCGGCCCCGCACGCCGACCTAAGTGAGGCCGAGCGCACCGAGATTGAGCGCCAAGTGGCGCCCGTCGAAGACCAAAAACTGCGCGAGGCCCTCGAGAATGCCATGAGAGCCAGTGCCGAGTGGGCCAAGGGCGTGCAAAGCAAAAAAGAGCCTTAAATCGCATCTGGTGGCCTTGTAGAGCCAAATACCCTCGTTCCCGAGGGTATTTTTTTACGATAAACTAGTAAGGCTGTACACATTTTCTTGACTGAAGGAGGACGTGTGGCAAACGAAAACGATTACGATGGCGGCGAGATTAAGATTCTCGAAGGTCTCGAGGCCGTTCGTAAGCGCCCGGGCATGTATATCGGCTCGACGAGCGCCAGCGGTCTGCATCACCTGGTGTGGGAGATCGTTGACAACTCCGTCGACGAGGCCATGGCCGGTTTCTGCACCGAGATCCAGGTGACGGTCCACGCCGACAACTCCATCACGGTCGTCGACAACGGGCGCGGCATCCCCGTCGACGAGCACCCTGTTAAAAAGATCCCGACGCTCGAGGTCGTCATGACGATCTTGCACGCCGGCGGTAAGTTCGATAACTCGGCCTATAAGGTCTCGGGCGGCCTGCACGGCGTGGGCATCTCCGTCGTCAACGCACTGTCCAAGCGCGTGGTCGTTCAGGTTCGTCGCGATGGCAACACCTACGAGATGGAGTTCTCGCGCGGCAAGACCGTCAAGAAGATGGAGGTCGTGGGCACCTCGGATTCGACGGGCACCACCGTCACCTTCTGGCCCGACGACGAGATCTTCGAGACCTGCATCTACGATTTCGATACGCTGCACAACCGTCTGCAGGAGACGGCGTTCCTCAATAAGAACCTCAAAATCGTGCTGACCGACGAGCGCGAGGCGACTCCCCACGTGGAGGAGTTTTGCTACGAGGGCGGCATCATCGACTTCGTCAAGTTCCTCAACGAGGGCAAGGACGTCCCCGAGGCCTTTAAGGAGCCCATCTACATCGAGGGCAAATCGGACCCGGACGCGCCTGTGGCCAAGATGGGCGAGGTCGAGGTTTCCCTGCAGTGGAATAGCGGCTACGGCGAGAACGTCATGTCGTTTGCCAACGACATCTACACCCCCGAGGGCGGCATGCACCTTGAGGGCTTCCGCACCGCGCTCACCCGCGTGATCAACGACTATGCGCGCAAGCAGAACCTGCTCAAGGAAAAAGACGCCAATCTGACCGGCGACGATGTGCGCGAGGGCCTTTCGGCCGTTATCTCGGTCAAGCTGCCCGATCCGCAGTTTGAGGGCCAGACCAAGGCCAAGCTCGGCAGCTCCTATATGCGCGCGCTGACGCTCAAGATCGTGACCGACGGCCTTGCCGATTACCTCGAGGAGCACCCTAAGCCCGCTCGCGAGATCGTCAAGAAGGCGCAGCAGGCCTGCAAGGCGCGCAATGCCGCCCGCAAGGCGCGCGAGGCGACCCGCCGCAAGAGCCTGCTCGAGACGGCGTCCCTGCCCGGTAAGCTCGCCGACTGCTCGGTGCGCGATGCCGAGCTGACCGAGCTCTTCATCGTAGAGGGCGACTCGGCAGGCGGTTCGGCCAAGGACGGCCGTCGCCGAGACATCCAGGCGATTC
>USNX01000236.1 GCA_900556205.1 uncultured Collinsella sp. | reverse complement strand
CATGGCTATCGTCGACGCCGACAACTGCATGACCGCCCCGCGCGGCCTGACCGCTGCCTCCGGCATCGACGTCATGACCCACGCCATCGAGTCCTACGTCTCCATCATGGCTTCCGACTACACCAAGGGCCTCTCCGAGCGCGCTGCTAAGCTCGTCTTCGAGAACCTGCCCTCCAGCTTCACGAACGGCGCCAAGGACCCGCACGCCCGCGAGGAGATGCACAACGCCTCCTGCATGGCCGGTATGGCCTTCGCCAACGCCTTCCTGGGCCTCAACCACTCCATGGCCCACAAGCTCGGCGCTTTCCATCACCTGCCCCACGGCCTCGCCAACGCCGTCATCCTGACTCGCGTCATGCGCTACAACGCCGCCGAGGCTCCCGTCAAGATGGGTACCTTCTCCCAGTATCCTTACCCCAACGCACTGCACAACTACGCCGAGATGGCCAAGTACTGCGGCATCGAGGGCAAGGACGACAAGGAGGTCTTCGAGAACTTCATCACGAAGCTCGAGGAGCTCAAGGACTTCATCGGTGTCAAGAAGACCATCGCCGACTACGGTGTTGACGAGCAGTACTTCCTCGACACCCTCGACGAGATGACCGAGCAGGCATTCAACGACCAGTGCACCGGCGCTAACCCACGCTACCCGCTCATGAGCGAGATCAAGGAGCTCTACCTGGACGCCTACTATGGCCGCGAGCCCCAGGATTACGCCGTCTGCTAGTTTTTAGCACGGTTATTTGCGGCGGGGGTGCACGGGTGTACGCACGCCCCCGCCGTTGCTTCTATCGCATCGTTGAAAGGATGCAATCATGCTGCTCCCCGATTCCAAGACCGAGCTCGTCCGTCGCGGCAACAAGGTCGTTTACGACCTGGGCGACAAGATCGTCAAGGTCTTTAACGAGACCAAGCCCGTCTCCGACGTGTTCAACGAGGCTTTGAATCTTGCCCGCATCAATGAGTGCGGCATCCGCAGCCCCAAGGCTCTCGAGGTTTCCCAGCTCGAGAACGCCAACGGCTGGGCGCTCGTGACCGAGAAGGTTCCGGGCACCACCCTTGCCGAGAAGATGACTGCCGAGCCCCAGCGCTTTGGTGAGTACCTCGAGATGTTCGTCGACCTCCAGATCGAGATCCACGGCTACACCTCCCCGCTGCTCAACCGTCAGCGCGATAAGTTCGCCCGCATGATCGACAGCCTCGATCAGCTCAATGCCACCACGCGCTACAACCTTCAGGAGCGTCTGGACGGTATGACCAAGGAGTTCAAGGTCTGCCACGGCGACTTCAACCCCTCCAACGTCATCGTCGGCGACGACGGCCAGCTGTACGTCTGCGACTGGGCACATGCCACCCAGGGCTCCCCTGCTGCCGACGTTGCCACCACCTACCTGCTCTTTGCCCTCAACAGCAAGGACCAGGCCGAGGCCTACCTGGAGCTCTACTGCGACCGCGCCGACATGCCCATGCAGGTCGTGCGTCAGTGGACGAGCATCGTTGCCGCTTCCGAGCTCGCTCGTAAGCGCAACGTGAACGATGAGTTCCTTAAGAACTGGATCGACGTCGTCGATTATCAGTAATATCTGAGCGATTCATTTCGCATCGGAGGCACAAAGGAAAACCCCGCAGCTCGAATGGGCTGTGGGGTTTTCCTTTTAGATTTCAAAGATGCCACGAGATAAAAGGACGGCCCCGCATCTCCCCAATCTGGAGAAATGCGGGGCCGTCCCGTATATCGAACTACAAGCAAAATCGTAGATTAACGACGGGCAGCCTTCACCAGCTCGGCAACCTTGGCGACAACCTCGTCAATCGCCACGTCCTCACGCTCGCCCGTAGCACGGTCCTTGAGCTCAACGGTACCGTTCTTAAGGCCGCGCTTGCCGAGTACCACCTGATACGGGAAGCCCATAAGGTCGTTGTCGGCAAACTTAAAGCCGGGACGCTCATCGCGATCGTCGACGACGACCTCGATGCCCTCGGCGCACAGGCCATCAACAATCTGCTCGCAGACGGTCGCGCACTCCTCCTTCTTGGGATCAAGCGGAATCACCGCAACCTCGTACGGGGCAACGGAGACCGGCCAGACGATGCCGTGCTCGTCGTTGTGCTGCTCCACGACGGCAGCGAGCGAGCGAGAAACGCCCACGCCGTAGCAACCCATGATCAGCGGCTTCTCCTTACCGTCCTCGTCCATAAAGGTGGCACCCATGGCCTCGGAGTACTTGGTGCCCAGCTGGAAGACCTGGGAGACCTCGATGCCGCGAGCGGCAGAGAGCGGCTTGCCGCAGTGCGGGCAGGGATCGCCGGCAACAACGGTGACCAGGTCGGCCCACTCGTCGACGGTAAAGTCGCGCTCGGGGCAGGCACCGGTAAAGTGATAATCGACCTCGTTGGCGCCACAGACCCACTGCTTGGACTCGCGCAGGCTCTCGTCGCAGACCAGACGGATGCCCTCGGGCAGGTTAACCGGTCCGATAAAGCCCTTATGCAGACCGTAGGTCTGGAGCTCCTCGTCGG
>USNX01000235.1 GCA_900556205.1 uncultured Collinsella sp. | reverse complement strand
ACGTAATGCCGTCGACGTCAAAATCGCCAAAGACGGCGATACGCTCGTGGCTGCGAATAGCACGCTCAACGCGGTCGGCGACGACCACCATGCCCGGAATAACGAGTGGGTCCGCCCAGTCGCGATCGAGCGAAGGCGTCAAAAACAGCTGGCCTTCCTCGATGGATGTAATGCCGTGCGCAACCATAATGCGCGCCACCAGCCCGGGTATGCCCAGGCCAGCCGAAAGCTCCTTTTCGAGCTCGGGGTTTTGCTGAGCGACCGCCCAGCGATGCGTCGTCTTAAGCGATGACATAGGCGCCCACCCCCGATAGGGGCAGGTCGCCGCGATACCTCTCACGGTTCATAGCGATGAGTCCTCTGTGCATGCCCGCTTCGGCAGGCAGATCTGTTGAACGGATTTATTATACCGTGCAGCGCGGACGCACAACATCCAGCACGCCGTGGTTTCGATAAACGAGGGCGGTAATAGCCTCGAAATAATCGAGCGTTTCAGCCACACGGACGCATGCGAGCGTCTAGCATATCCATTCAAAACGGATTCACGAGCAAAGGGAGTCACAAGAGCATATGAAGCAATGGGTTGGACTGGGCAAATTTCTCGCAGGACATATGCAGGTCATCGTTCCGATTTGCGTGGCGCTCGGCGTGCTCTTTCCTCAGCAGATCGGCGTTCTCAAGCCCATCGTTCCCACCCTGTTTGCCTTTATGACGTTCCAAGGCGCGCTCAGCAACACCTTCCACCAGGTGGCTGAGGTGTTCCACCGTCCCCTGCATCTGATTTTGGCGCTGCTGGTCTCGGCAGTGCTTATTCCCATCGCGGCGTATGCCATAGGGTCACTCTTCTTTGGCTCCAACCCCAACCTTGTCTGCGGCATCGTGCTCGAGTACAGCGTACCCGTGGCGGTCACTGCCTTTATGTGGATTAGCATGTTCGGCGGCAACGGCCCGCTCGCGCTCACCATCATCCTGACGTCCTCGGTTATCTCCCCTGTGACGATTCCGCTCACGCTCAAGCTCCTGCTGGGCGCCACCGTCTCGATCGATGTGCCGAGCATGATGCAAGACATGGCCTTTATGATCGCCATCCCCGCCGTGCTCGGCATCGTGATCAACGAGCTCACGCGCGGATGGGGGCACGAAAAACTCTCCCCCGTGCTCTCGCCCGCCTGCAAATTCATGATGATGGGCGTTATCGCCTCCAACTCCACCGCCATGAGCGAGTACGTGCTGCACATGAACGCGGTGCGCTTGGAAGTCGCCCTCTTTATTTTGGTCTTCGCCATCAGTGGCTTTGTCGTCGGTTTTCTGGTCGCCCATGCGCTGCATCTGCCATATAGCGAGACGACCACCATGTGCTTTACCTGCGGCATGCGTAACATCTCTTCGGGCGCCGTCATCGCCACGCAGTACTTTCCGGGCGAAGTCGTGTTTCCCGTCATGTGCGGAACGCTGTTTCAGCAGGTACTCGCCTCGCTTATCGGGCATCTCTTTGAGCGTCTGACCGGCGAGGAGCGCGCCGCCCAGCGCAAGCGCGTCGAAGCCGGCCGCGACGCCATGGCACGCTAGACTGTCCGCATTACGCGGGTGTTAGTCTTGCTATACGAGCGTTTCCAGATGCGCACGCAGGCGCTCAGCATCGACATCGAGCGTGGTCTCAGCATTGACCTGGGCCAAACGATAGCCGACAAAGTAGGGCGAAACCACCCAACGTGGCAGCGCCTTGGCAATGGTCCGACCGCCCAGGTGATAGAAGAACAGGTTGTACGACTCTGCGCGACCACCGTGGTGCTCGTTCAGGATATAGCGCAGAGCTACCTGGATCGCATCGGCGAAGAGATCCGCCTCGGCTTGGTCTCTCGTGTCATCGCTGGCAGCGATTCCCTGCGGGGCTGAAACGTTGATCTCAAAGAACCCCATGATGGGTTCGGTTGAGATGTTGGCCGAGATCCTCCCCTGTTGCCAGACATTGATGCCTTCGAAATTGGCGGAAGCCAGCGAAGCATAGCCGTCTTCCTGCTCCAAACCCACAATCTGCATGTGCGGATGAACGAGGCTACCGCCCGAGAGCGGACCCTTGTTCTTGTACATGAGCACGCTTCGATACTGCTGTGAATCGATCATCTGCTGCCAGCAACCCAGGGCAAACCGCATCACATGGTGGAGTTCATCCGGCTCATAGGTCACCAGGTCGGCATCGTGATCGGCCGACTCGATCAGCACGGTTTGACGGGTGGCGCGCAGGGTCTTGAACTTATTCTCGAGCCAAATGCAATCGCCATCACAGCGAATGATGTCGGTGAGCCCTTCTGTATCGCAAAAGGGGCACGCGGTGCCGGGACGACGGTTGTCGTCGGGCTTACCGTTCGCCTGCTGAACGTCAAATGCCAGCGTCACGGGTTATACCTCCAGCGGCACAATCTTGGTGCCATGGAGCTCGGAGACGCCCAGTGCCGCCGCCACGGTATCGCGGTTGACCGTGGAAATGCCGCCGCCGGGAAGGATGGTCAAGCGGTCGCCCGCATACTCGAT
>USNX01000234.1 GCA_900556205.1 uncultured Collinsella sp. | reverse complement strand
GGCAGCGTCACCGGCAGCTGATCCTCGGGCACGGGCACGATGCCGCAGTGCTCGCAGTGGATGGCCGGGATGGGGTTGCCCCAATAGCGCTGGCGGCTGATGAGCCAGTCGCGCAGACGGAACTCGACCTTGCGACGACCACAGCCCATGGCCTCGAGGTCGGCCACGATGGCAGCCTCGCCCTCGGAGTGCTTACCGCCGCGCATGCCGGTGTACTTGCCGGACTGGACGAGCGTGCCCTCGGCAGCGTGAGCGCAATCCCAGTCGACGGTCTCGGCATGGAAGGTATCGATGGTCTCGCCGCTGGCCTCGACGGCAGCGCGATCGCCATCGTCCAGGATGATCGGTACGATCGGCAGGTCGTACTTGCGGGCGAACTCAAAGTCGCGCTGGTCGCCACAGGGAACGGCCATGACGGCGCCGGTGCCGTAGTCGGCCACGACGTAGTCGGCAACCCACACGGGGACCTTCTCGCCGTTGACGGGGTTTACCACATAGCGGCCCGTGAAGGCACCGTGCTTCTCGAGGGTGCCCTGGGCACGCTCGACGGCAGAGATATGCTTGGAGTCCTCGACAATCTTGGTGACGGCCTCCTCGTACTCCGTACCCTCGACGAGCTCGTGCAGGCCGGCGTAATCGGGAGCCAGGACAAAGAAGGAAACGCCAAAGAGCGTATCGGCACGCGTGGTGAAGACGGTGATCTTGCCCTCGTCGCCCTCGATGGGCTCGCCATCCTGGTCGCAAAGGGTAAAGTCGACCTCGGCGCCCTCGGAGCGACCGATCCAGTTAGCCTGCATCTGCTTGACGCGCTCGGGCCAGCCGGGGAGCTTCTCCAGATCGTCGAGCAGCTCCTGAGAGTACTCGGTGATCTTGTAGTACCACTGCTCAAGGTCGCGCTTCTCAGGCTCGGTGCCGCAGCGCCAGCACTTGCCCTCGGTGACCTGCTCGTTGGCCAGAACGGTCTTGCAGGTGGGGCACCAGTTGACCGGGTTCTTCTTGCGGTAAACCAGGCCCTTTTCCCACATCTTCTCAAAGATCCACTGACCCCAACGGTAGTAGTCGGGGCTGCAGGTCTTGACCATGCGATCCAGATCGTAGGAGAAACCCATGCGCTTCATCGTGGCGAGCGCCTGGTCCATGTTCTTATACGTCCAGGCGGCAGCCTGCGTGTTGTGCTTGATGGCGGCGTTCTCGGCGGGCAGGCCAAAGGCGTCAAAGCCGATGGGGTGCAGCACGTCAAAGCCGCGCATGCGGGCCTGACGGGCCATGGCATCGCCGATGGTGTAGTTGCGCGCGTGGCCCATGTGCAGGTCGCCCGACGGATACGGGAACATCTCGAGCACGTACTTCTTGGGCTTGCTCTCGTCGGTGTCGACGGCAAAGAGGTTGGAGTCCTCCCAGGCCTTCATCCACTTGGACTCAATGGCCTGCGCGTCGTAGACAGGAATCTCGTCCTTATGATCTGTGCAATCGCACATATCAGCTCCTTTAATCTTAGCTGGGGTCGGTCGGCTTAGCTTTATTCGCTACTGCGGACAGTCCTGCGCAAGACGAAGAGCACATTAAGTGCTCTTCTTTGCGTGCGGAACTTGTAGCAAACAAAGCTAAGCCGACCGACCCTAAGGTTAACTTGACTGATGATAGCAAATACGACAAGCGAGATGCCTGCGACTTGCGGGCATCTCGCTTTATCTAAATAACGTGGTTGTGAATCAACCGCTAATTGTTACCCGCCCAAGCATGATCGGGTTTTCCAAGTGCCGCAGATTGCCGTGAAAGAGGAGCGACGCGTACTTTGGTACGCGAGCGACGGTTTGAACGGCAAGGTGCGGTGCTTGGGAAAGCCGCTTAGCGGTAGCTGACGCTTTGCTGGGAGTCCTTGACGACAACGTCGTGGGCGCCGCCTTCGACGATCGAGGTCGAGCTTACCAGCGTTAGGCGTGCCTTTTCCTGGAGCTCGGGGATCGAGAGGGCACCGCAGTTGCACATCGTGGACTTAACCTTGTAGAGCGTGCCGCCCACGCCGTCCTTAAGGGATCCGGCGTACGGGACGTAGGAGTCGACGCCCTCGACGAAGCTGAGCTTCGCGGCACCGCCCAGGTCGTAGCGCTGCCAGTTGCGGGCACGCGCAGAACCCTCGCCCCAGTACTCCTTCATGTACTGGCCATTGACGTTGACGCGCTCGGTCGGGCTCTCGTCAAAGCGGGCGAAGTAACGGCCCAGCATCATAAAGTCTGCACCCATGGCAAGGGCGAGCGTCATGTGGTAGTCGTAGACGATACCGCCGTCGGAGCACACGGGCACGTAAACACCGGTCTCCTCGTAGTACTCGTCACGAGCGCGGCAGACGTCGATCAGCGCGGTGGCCTGGCCGCGGCCGATACCCTTGGTCTCACGGGTAATGCAGATGGAGCCGCCGCCGATACCGACCTTGATGAAGTCGGCACCGCAGTCGGCAAGGAAGCGGAAGCCCTCGGCGTCGACGACGTTACCGGCGCCGACCTTGACGTCCTCGCCGTAGTTGGCGCGGATCCACTC
>USNX01000233.1 GCA_900556205.1 uncultured Collinsella sp. | reverse complement strand
ATGCTGCTGGGTGCGGCAAAGCTGCTCAAGGCGCATCAAAGCGAACTCAAGGGCACGGTGAAGCTCGTCTTCCAGCCCGACGAGGAAGGCTTCACGGGTGCGAAAGCAATGCTTAAGGCCGGTGTGCTGGAGGCACCGGAGCCGCAGGCGGCGATGGCGCTGCACGTGAACTCCGGGACGCCGTCGGGCCTGGTGCTGTGCGGCAAGGGAACGTTTATGGCGGGTTGCACGCTGTTTCGCATCACGGTCAAGGGTGTCGGCTGTCACGGGGCAATGCCGGAGACGGGCGTCGACCCAATCAACATTGCCGCGCACATCTACCTTGCGCTTCAGGAGATCACGGCGCGCGAGCTGCCCGCGAAGACGCCCGCCATCGTGACAATGGGCAAATTCAGCGCGGGGCACGCGCCGAATATCATCCCGCAGGAGGCCGTGATCGAGGGCACGATCCGCACGTTCGACCGCGACGTGACCGCGCTGATCCTGCGCCGCATCGGCGAGATCGCGGACGCGACAGCCAGGGCCTTCCGCGGCAGTGCGAGCGTCGAAGAGCTCGCGAGCGCGCCGCCGCTCAAAAACGACGAGGCGCTGACCGAGCAGATGGCGCGCTGCGCCGAAATGCTGTTCGGCGAGAAGAGCGTCTACCGCCTGCGTGAGGGCGGGATGGGCTCGGAGGACTTTGCGTCCTACACCTACGAGCTGCCGTGCGCGTATCTGTTGCTCGGCGCGGGCACGGCGCAGGAGGACGCGCGCTACGGAAAGCCCATGCACAACGAGAGCGTCGTCTTCAACGAGAACATTTTACCGCGCGGGAGCGCACTGCTCGCCTATGGCGCGATGCAGTGGCTCGAAGACCGGCAATAAAAAAATCCGCTTACGAATTTCGTAAGCGGATTTTTTATAATTGATTGTCGATGACTTAGCCGACGAGCGCCTCGGTATCCATGGCGATCATGAGCTCCTCGTTCGTGGGGATGAGGAGGACGGTGACCTTGGAGTCGGGCGCGGAGATGACGCGTTCTTCGCCGCGGACCTTGTTGGCGTCCTCGTCCATCTTGACGCCCATGAACTCGAGGCCGGAGGCGATGGCCATGCGCTGGGAAGCGCTGTTCTCGCCGACACCTGCGGTGAAGATGATGGCGTCCACGCCGCCCATCGCGGCGGCATACGCACCGATGAGCTTCTTCACGCCGTAGTTGAACATATCGACGGCAAGGCCGGCGCGCTCATTGCCCTGCTCGAAGGCCTCTTCGAGATCGCGGAAGTCGGAGCTGACGCCGCTGACGCCCATGACGCCGGACTTCTTGTTGAGGACATTGACCATCTCCTTGATGTCCATGCCGTACTTGTTCATCAGGTACTCGAGGATACCGGCGTCAATGTCGCCGGAGCGGGTACCCATGGGAAGACCGGCGAGCGGGGTGAAGCCCATGGAGGTGTCGACGCTCTTGCCGCCGTCGATCGCGGTGACGGAGGAGCCGTTGCCGAGGTGGCAGGAGATCAGCTTGAGCTGCTCGATGGGCTTGCCGAGCATATCGGCCGCGCGCTGGGAAACATACTTGTGAGAGGTGCCGTGGAAGCCGTAGCGGCGGACCTTGTCCTTCTCATAGTACTCATAGGGAAGAGCATAGGTGTAAGCCACGGGAGGCATGGTCTGGTGGAAGGCAGTGTCGAACACGGCGACCATGGGCACGCCGGGCATGAGCTCCTGGCAGGCCTTGATGCCGATGATGTTGGCGGGGTTGTGGAGCGGGGCGAGGGGAGTGCACTCCTCGATTGCCTGCATGACCTCGTCGGTGATGACGACGGACTTGGCAAACTTTTCGCCGCCGTGGACGACGCGGTGGCCGATGGCGTTGATCTCGCTGACATCGTCGATGCACTTGCCCTCGCCGGTGGTCATCTTCTTCACGACCTCAGCAAAAGCCTCGGTGTGGGTGGGGAAGATCGCCGGGGTGGTGGCCTTGTGGCCGTTGGCCTCGTGGGTGATCATGCTGCTTTCCATGCCAATGCGCTCGCACAGGCCCTTGCACAGCACCTTCTCGCCGTCCATATCGATCAGCTGATACTTCAGGGAAGAAGAGCCGCAGTTAATAACCAGAACTTTCATCTTCTTGTGCCTCCATATTCTTTTCGGTTCGCAGATGCGGACAGAATTTTACAGATTCCTAGAAATATTATATAATAGGTTCCAAGGGTTTTCAAGCCGCAACCGGGCAAAGGGTTCCACAAAGTATCCATGCTTTTTTGTACACCCTGCCCACAAATGGAAAGAGACACAGGTTATTTCTGTATGAACGATATAAATTTCACAATGTACAAGCTCGCCGGGATCATTGCTGAATACGATCCCTTCCACAACGGCCACGCCTGGCAGCTGCAGCAGGCAAAGGCACTGGGTGCTCAGCGGGTGGCGGTGGCCATGAGCTGCGGGCTGACCCAGCGGGGAGCACTGCCGCTGCTGCCGGAAAGCGTGCGGGTGCGCGCCGCGCTGGAGTGCGGGGCCGACCTCGTGTTTGCCTTGCCGGCCCCCTGGGCCTG